>JAKLEE010000384.1 GCA_022703215.1 Spirochaetota bacterium
CTGGCCGCCAACACTGCCGGCGACCTGCGCACCATCGTCGCCAATTGTGTCGCGCACGCCAGGCGGCAGTTCGTGGACGTCGCCGACAACTTCCCCGACGAGTGCCGCTACGTCCTCGACCAGCTCCGCCTCGTCTACAAGAACGACGCCGTCGCCCGCGAGCAGAAGATGTCCGACGAGGCGCGCCTGGCCTTCCACCAGGCCGAGAGCCGGCAGGTCATGGACGACCTCAAGGCGTGGATGGAATCGCAGTTCGCCGAGCGAAAGGTCGAGCCCAACTCGGGACTCGGCGACGCCATCCGCTACATGCTCGATCACTGGTCGAAGCTCACCCTCTTCCTCCGCCAGGCCGGCGCCCCGCTCGACAACACGGCCGTCGAGCGGTCGCTCAAGAAGGCGATCTGCCACCGCAAGAACTCGCTGTTCTACAAGACGCTCCGCGGCGCCCACGTCGGCGACATGTTCATGAGCCTCATCCACACCGCCGAGCTCGTCGGCGCCAACCCGTTCGAGTACCTCGTCGCGCTCCAGCGTCACCACGACCGCGTCGCCCAGATCCCCGCCGACTGGATGCCCTGGAACTTCACCGACGCGCTTGCGCGCCTGACCTCCGCTGCCGACCCGCCGCGCTGACCGCGCGCCGGTGTCGCACAGACGAGCGTTTCTGCGACACCCACCGCCCACCTCGGAATCCCCGGCCTCCAACCCCTGCCCGGTGTCGCAGATCCCTGTCGCGATACCCGCCGTCGCACAACCGGCCTATCCTCCCCCTTTCGCGACACCCGACAGGAAGGAGGAGGACCCATGCTGCTCGGCTACGCCCGGATCTCGACCGACGACCAGAAGCGGGACCTGCAACACGATGCGCTGCGCGCCAACGGCTGCGACCGCATCTTCGACGAGACGGCATCCGGCGCCGCGGCCCGGCTGCCCGTCCGCGACCGGCTGCTCGACTTCGCCCGCCCCGGAGACGCCATCGTCGTCTGGAAGCTCGATCGCCTCGGCCGCTCGCTGCGCGACCTCATCGACATCGTCACCCGGATCGGCCAACGAGGCGTCGCCCTGCGCTCGCTCCACGAGTCGATCGACACCGCCACGCCGGCCGGCAAGCTCACCTTCCACGTCTTCGCCGCGCTGAGCGAGTTCGAGCGCGACGTCCTGCGCCAGCGCACCCGCGCCGGCCTCGCCGCGGCGCGCACCCGCGGCGCCAAGCTCGGCCGCCCCCGACTCCTCACCCCCGAACAGCTCGAGATGGCCCGCACCCTGATGGCCAACCCGAACCTCTCAGCACGCCAGGTCGCCCGGCAGCTCGGCGTCCACCGCGCCACGCTCTACAGGAATCTCGGAGGCCGGTAGGCCTCGCGCCGCCCGGCAGGGCCGCCGGCGGCGAATCTACGCATGCTTGCCGACGGGACACACTCGTTCCGCGACCTGGGTCAGCTTGGGTGACCCACCCCAAAGCAGGGCCAGTCACAGGAGTTCGGTCAACCCGACCCACAGCGATCAAATGGACGCCCCTCCCTGGCACTCGCGGGACCCGCCTCAGGACCATCGGCGGATGCACCGTGTTCCCTCAGCAACCGTGCGGCCACCAACGCCGACAGGCCGTCCAGATGGAAACTAGCTCGCCTGCCTGCCCAATGCTCTCAGGTCACGAGGAAACGACCCAGGACCGGGTAGTGATCAGAACCAACGGACGCATCAGGCGTGCCGTTTGCTGCCCGACCCAAGCTGACTCCGGCGAGACTCTCGACCACGGATGCAGGAGGCGGCCCGCCCGTCTTGCAGACGGCTATCCTGGGAGTGAACAGGACCTGGTCAAACACGTACCACGGACCCTCAGCGCTCCCCGGCCAGTAGTACGTACCAAGGACTGGCGGTGACGACCAGAGCAGTCCCCATACAGCGTTGAACAGCCA
>JAKLEE010000385.1 GCA_022703215.1 Spirochaetota bacterium
TCATAGGGTCCGGCATCCAGGCCGCCTGCCATGTAGACCGCCACCCAGTTGTCGTTCGGCGGCTGGCTGTCGGCGGTGCTGCTGAAGCCCGGCGGATCGGTTTCCACCGCAGCCGGTGGCCAGGCGAACGCCCTGACCGGCGAGGAGGCGGCGGACACCGACCCCGCCGCAGAGGCGACGCTCGAGGGCTCCGCAGAAGCGGCGGCGCCCGACCTCCTCACCCCGCCCGACGAGTCGCCGCCACCCGACTTGGTCCGGACCGGGTACATGGGTGACAGATCGAACCGGGCACATGGGTGACACTTCCAGGCAGCGGAGGTGCTGCCATGGCTTGGAAGGAGACCCGTGTGTTCGACGAGAAGGTCCGGTTCATGGCCGCGTTCCTTGATGAGAACGACCATCGCTCGATGACAGAATTGTGCCACGCGTTCGGCGTCAGCCGCAACACGGGCTACGAGGTGCTTGCGCGCTTCCGGGAGGGCGGCTTCGAGGCGCTCCGCGCCCGACCTCGCGCGCCGCTCCACCACGCCAACATCACCGCGCCCGAGCTCGAGGATCTCGTCGTCGCCGCGCGGCTCGCGCACTCCAAGTGGGGGCCGAAGAAGCTGCTGGAGATCCTGCGCGTCCGCCATCCGAAAATCTCGAACTGGCCCGCCGTCAGCACCGCCGGCCAGATCCTCAAGCGCCGCGGCCTCGTCGTTCCGCGCAAGACCCGGCACCGCACGCCGCCGTACACGCAGCCGCTCGCTCACGCCCTCCGGCCCAACGACGTTTGGACCACGGACCACAAGGGCTGCTTCCGCACGGGAGACCGGGCGTACTGCGTGCCGCTCACCATCGGCGACGCCATGAGCCGCTTCCACTTCGAGCTCCGCGCCGTCACCAGCACCTCGGTCGACACGGCTTGGCCGCACTTCGAGCACGCCTTCCGCGTCTACGGACTGCCGGCCCGCATCCGCAGCGACAACGGCGCGCCCTTCGCCTCTCGCGGCCTCGGCGGCCTCACGCGCCTCAGCGCTTGGTGGATCAAGCTCGGCATCCTGCCCGAGCGCATCGAGCCCGGCTGCCCCGACCAGAACGGGCGCCACGAGCGCTTCCACCTCACCATGGACCAGGAGGTCGGCATCCGCGCCAGCCTCGCCGCCCAGCAGCGCGCCTACGACTTCTTCCTCGCCGAGTACAACCACGTCCGCCCGCACGAATCGCTCGGCATGCGCACCCCGGCGTCGGTCTACGAGTCGTCGCATCGGCCGTACCCGAGCAAGCTCCGTCCAATGGAGTACCCGTCTCGCTTCGAGGTGCGACTCGTCCGCCGCAAGGGCGAGGTGAAGTGGCAAGGCGACCTGATGTACCTGAGCGAAGGGCTCGCGGGGGAGCTGGTCGGCTTCGAGCGCGTCTCCGACCGCGAGTGGCGCGTCAGCTTCGGTCCCGTCCCCTTGGCTGTCTACGATGAGAAAACCCGGAAGCTGCGCCGCCCCCCGCGCCGACAACTGCCCGCGCCGGAGGCACCTGGAGAAATCAAATGAGCCGATGAGAGTGTCACCCATGTGCCCGGTCTAAACTGTCACCCATCTGCCCGGTTGCCACGTCACAGGAGGGACAAGGATTGAAAAGGACCGTGTTCGCAGCGTTGTTTTGTGCGTTGACTCTGCCCGGCACGCTATCTCTTGCAGACATCTGCTCGAGCGCTGGTGGTGTAATCACTTGCACCAGTCCCGATGTCCGTGCACATAAGCGGGATTAACGCACTTTCGGTCTGGCGAGTTGTCATAAGATCCGTTCATCCGTGTTCGCTTAAGCACGCACGCAACGGCGAATTCCCCGATCATTTCGATCACTTGAGCCCCCGCCTCATCGAAAGCTAGAAAGCGGCCACCGTTTCTGGCCTCCTGAAGTTGCGAGACCAAAGGAGGAA
>JAKLEE010000386.1 GCA_022703215.1 Spirochaetota bacterium
CTTCCCGCCCGGCATCTTCTCCTTGTTCAGGTACTCGAACTGGAGAACGTGCAGGCCGACCTTCGGGACGAGGGGGCCGAGGGCCTCGACCCAGGCCAGCGCCAGCGAGGCGTCGAGGAAGCGCGGGTTCGCCTCGGGCGCGGCGCCTTTCGCGGCCCCGCGGGCGTAAGGGCGCGTCAACGTGAGCGCGTTCGGGCACTTGGCGACGAAGCGGAAGTCCGGAGGGGTGGCCGCGTCGTACTCGCGCACGGTTTCCGGCCGGGGCAGGGCGGCCTTTCCTCCCTTCCCGAGCGACCAGAACCACTGGTCGACCTCGACCGTGTCGTATTTCTCCGAGTACTCGGCCAGGAAGTCGGCGGGTTCCCGCGAGGAATACACGAGGCCTTCCCACGAAGGATATTTCCACGAACAGGTGCCCAGCCGGATCGTGCCCATGGCGAAAGTATACGCGTACCGTGCCGTGCCGCGAGCGGCGTTTCGTTCAGCCGCGCGACATGCGCTACAATCTGCTCATGCGTACCGAAACGTTCCGGCGGGCGATGGCCATCGCCCCGCTCGCCCTGTTCCTCCTGGCCGCATTCGGCCTCTCCTCCTGCGCCACCGGTTCCGGTTCGGCGTACTCGTCCTCGGTCGCGGGCGACGAATCCGCCGCCGCCCGGGCCGCGGCGGCCAACCGGGACTCCGGCGAGGACGAGGACGACGACGATTCCGGCGGCGGCTGGAGCTGGGATTCCGATGACGGCGATTCCTCCTCGTCCACGGTCTACGTCGTCATCCAGGCGCCGAAACCGAGCTGCGAGATCTTCGTCGCGGGGCTCGCGCCGGGTGCGCGGGTCTTCGTGAACGGCGCCTGGCTCGGCGACGCCGATTCCTCGGGCCGCGTCTCGGGCAAGACCGAGGCCGGCCTCGCGCGCGTCGAGGCGGAGCTTTTCGGCTACGAGGACTGGGAGTCCTACCTGGACTTGCCGTCCTGGGGCAGCGTCTCGCTGCAGGCGTCCATGCCGGCCCGTCCCTTCGGCCTTTCGCCGCGCGGAAGCTCGGCGCCGCGCTTCGACCCCGCCCAACCCGGGCTCGGCGGCACGGCGCGCCTTGGCTTCCAGGCCACGACGCGCGGAACCTGGCGGGCCGAAATCGTGGACGCTCAAGGCGTTTCGATCCGGGACCTGGGTTCGGGCCAGATCGGTGAATGGCCCGTGACGCTCTCCTGGGACGGCCGTGACGATTCGGGCCGCGCGCTCGGCGAAGGCCGCTACGTCGCCCTCGTCGAGGGTGAAGGCGTTGAGGGCCGCCGGGCGAGGCTCGAGCTGCCCGTGCGCATCGAGCCCGGAAGGATCCCCATCCGCGCCTCCACGCTGCACGGCGGCTTCGGCGGCGCCATGCTCGCGCCCGACGCCACGGTGAGCCCGGACGAGCGTTTCCAGACGGCGGCCGGGCTCTATGCCTTCCTCGACGACGACCTCTCGTCCGGGGCGGACTTCGTCACCCGCGCGCCCGCCTGGGCCGGCTTCCGCGCCGGCGGGCTTTTCGACGGCGTCGCCGAGCTCGCCCTGTCGGTCATGGGCGTGCCGTACTTCGGATCGACGGCTCCCGTTTCGCCCTCGAGCGTTTCGGTGGCCGGTTCCTTCAAGACGGGACTTGTCGACACGGGCGCCTTCGCGGCCGCGCTGCTGGTTTCCGGCGCTTGGGGCAGCTTCACCGACCCGGACGCCGCCGGCTGGCCCGCCGCTTGGGACGGCCCGGCGCGCTTCCCCGGTTTCGGCGCGACCTTCGTCGCAGAAGCCCGCGCGGGCCGCAGCCGCCTGTTCGCGTCGGCCGAGGGCCACGCTTCCACCTTCTATCCCGGCTACGACGACGGGGCCTGGGACGTGCCCGGCTTCTTCGCCTGGGCGTACCTCCGCGC
>JAKLEE010000387.1 GCA_022703215.1 Spirochaetota bacterium
CTGGTCGTAGAGGGCGGCGATGTGGGCCGTGCGGCCGAAGGAGAGAAACTGGCGCAGCGCCAGGTCGTCCGCCTCGAACTGCGCCCGGTGAATGCGCGGCATGTGGACCAGGTTCAGATAGGGGCCGCGGAATGGCCTTCTGGGGAAGACGCCGCTGTTCATCGGCAGGATCACGGCGCGATGGTAGGGGACGCCCGTGGCATCCCCCATGCCGACCACCTGGATCGGCGCGCTGCGCGTGCCGTGAAGATGCAGCTTCCTTGAGGCGACCAGGTAATCGGCGATCGGCTGCCACCCGGCGCCCATGAACGGGCGGAACCGCTCCAGCTCGTCGCACAGCACAATCGCCGCCTCGAATGCGGAGCGGTCGGCCTCGTCGAATTCGTTCCACCGGCTCGAAAGCTCCCGGACGAGGGCCCGCCTCGCCGCCGCCGGCCCGGCGCCGCCTCGGATCGCGTCGCGCAGCCGCTGCGCCGCCGCAAAGTGGCAGAAGGGGATCCATGGCGCGAAGTTGACCTTTTCCCCTAGCGGCCGGAAGAGAAGCTCCCACAGATAGAAGGAAAGCCGCTCGTCCAGGGGCACGACAAAGAGCTGCTCCGAACCGTTTCCCGCCCGCCTCAGAAAATCATCGATCTCGCGGGCGAGAAGGGCCGTCAGCGCGGACCGCTCGGCAAGCTCGGAGAAATCGAGGCCCTCGCCCCCTTCGCGCCGCTCGGCGATGCCGATGCCCCGGACGAGGGACAGGGCCGTCTCGTACTCGGGCGGCTCCACCGGCATGTTGGGTCCGAAAAGCGGCGCGTCCACGAAGAGCCGGTCGCGGGGGATCCGGCTGAAGAAGCTCCGGTTCAACGGCGTCATCAGCGGCAGGCCGACGAACAGGTCGGAATCGCCGGGCGCGAGATCGGCGAACCGCGCCGTCTCGAAGGGCGCGTAGAACATCCCCTCGCCGGCCAGGCGGGCGCGGAATGCCTCCACCGCCGCGAAGAACCAGTCGATCCGCTCGAGCTGCTCCTGCCCGATCCCGTCCAGCGCGCGCAGCTCCCCGGCGCTGACCGAGAACTCGGCGATCACGGTCAGGAACGACAGCAGCCGCTGGGTGTCGGCCGGGGGCGGAGGGACTCCCTCATCCGGGCGGCGAAGGGCGTGGAAGCGGAGAAAGGCCTCGTCTTCCGCCACGGCCATGCGGCCGGTCGCCGCGGCGATCCGGCGGGACCGGTAGTCGTCAAAGGAGAGGACGGTCGGGAGGAGGCCGCCGACCCGGGTGTGGATGAGGTGGTGCAGGAAATCGCGGCCCCGGCCGGTCATCGAGACGACCGTGAAGCGGCTCATGTCGGGGTAGTGGGCGCGGAGCCGACCGATCAGGGCGTCGACGGACGGAGGAAGGCTCTCCGGAGGTCCCGAACCGGCAATCGGATCGGTCGTGGCGTCAGAATTCATTCGGCTTTCATTGTCGAGAACCATCTCATTGGTCCGTGGCGTTCGATTCCTCGATCCGCGCATCCGGCAACTGAAGAACACCGGATGCCTCCAGCTCCTTCCCGGCAATCCCCTTGATGGAGCCGAACAGGGCCGATATGTTTTCATGGACCACCCAGATCTGCTTTTCCCTCTCTTTCCAGATCTTGAGCATGGCCTTCTTCTCGGCATTCAACTGGTTCATCATGGAATCGAAGTTTTCCACGATTCGCCTGATGTTCTGCACGAATTCATTGCTCGTCAGATAGCTGTAGAGCAGTTCCATCCTGTCGCCCTTGTTCTCCTGTGACTTCCGGACCGAATGCGTTCTGATCAGCATTTCCCGCAGGACAAGCGAGACGCTCCCCACTTCATGGAAGCCGCAGATCCAGACGCCGTCCCGCTCCCCG
>JAKLEE010000388.1 GCA_022703215.1 Spirochaetota bacterium
TCCGCGTCCCGAGCGGCGAGGAAACCGGCGTCAAGCTGGTCGGCGGATTCACGGTACCCGCTACGGGCGTCACGCGCGTCCCGCTCGCGTTCGACCCCTACGCGTCGGTGCACCGCTCCGGCTCCGGCGAATACCTGTTAAGGCCCGCCATGCGCGTCGGCGAGGTGACGACGAGGCCCTTCCTCGTGAACGACCCCTTCGACCCCTACGCGGAAGGCGCCTACCCCTCGTCGTGGGGCTGGTACAACCTGTGGTCGGGCGCCGGCGTCGGCCGGGCCACCGCGGGCCAGGCCTACGAGGGCGACAAGTCGTTCATGCAGACGGGCTACGCCAACTGGGTGCGCGCCGACGGCATCGGCCTCGACCTGGCGGGAAGGAAGGAGCTCGCGTGGAGGGCCGCGCTCCGCGTCGCCTCGGGCAGCCAGGCGGGCGCCCACCTCGCCTTCTTCCAGCGCACGGCGCCGAACGAGAGCCGGGAATACGACTCGGTCGTGCTCAATCCGGGCTCGGAGATCATGGCCTACGGCGCCGAGGGGCGATCCACGGGCGTGCCCTGCGTCGCCGACGCCTGGTACCTGGTGGAGGTCCGCTTCGACCTCGAGCTCATGCTGATGGACGTGAGCGTCGACGGCGTCGAGCGCGTGAGCGACCTTCCCATGCACCCGATTCCCCTGCCCGCCATCATTTTCGTGGGAACGGGCTGGACCGGCTGGGGGACGACCACGACGGTCCTCACCGACTCGTTCAAGGTCTGGTAAGGAAAGCGGGGACCATAACCGGCCCCCGCCTTCACCGCTCATTCCACGATCTCGTACTTCTCCGCGAGGGCGGCGAGCCCCGACTTGTCCTCGACGCCGAGCTTGTGGTAGGCGCGCGCCAGGGTGTTGCGCACGGTCGATTCGGCCACCTCGAAATCGATGGCGACTTCCTTCTGCTGCTTGCCCCGGATCGCCGAGAGCACGTAGGCGCGCTCGGCGTTGGAGAGGCCCTTCTCCGTCAGCGAAAGCTTCGCCTTCGGCTCGGCGAAATACACCACGAGCCGGTCCTTGTAGAGGAACCAGAGGAAAAGCGCGAAGGCCGCGATGAAGAAGGTGGGCGCGAGGGCGGTGACAGGGGAAGCCTTCGAGAGGACGGCCGCCGCGATCTCGACCGCGAGCAGGTAGACCCCGACCAGGGCAACTTTCGGCGTACGATGCTTCAGGAAAAAGCCGGCCCGCTCCAGGAGCAGCACCCCGACGATGAAGAAGCCGAGCCCGTAGATGCCGCGCGAATCGGTGATGATTGAAAGAGGCGCCGTCGCCAGGAACAGGATTGGTTGCAGCCAGCGCAGGCGATCGACGTATGCGCTGAGCAGGAGGAGCGCGGCGGACGCCCCCATGATGAGGACGTACGGATGGCTTATCGCGAACATGAGGTCGCGCGTGCGCAGGTAGGCGGTCCCCGTGGCGACGAGGATGCCAAGCGCGAAGACGATGGTAAAAAGGATTCCGGTGGCGCGCAGCTTGTTCGGCATGTCAAATCTCCCAATAGCCATCGAGGGCTTGTGCTTCGGTCATGATCGGATCGAGTGCGCCCGGCTCGACGGCGCGGGCGTCTGCGAGAAGCGCCGCCTCGACGCGGCCTGAGTCCCAGGCGCCTGAATTGACGGGGTTGTATTCGCCGGCGGCCGCGTCCTTCGCGGCGTCGCGCCGGTAGCCCGAGAGCATGCAGAGGGCGAGCAGGGCCATGCCGCGCGCGAGGATTCCAGGATCGCCGCCCGAGAAATCCGCGATGGCCGAGAGCCGCGCGAGCGGCTCGACGTCGTAGGCGAGGCGTTCCCAGGTCGGTTCGAGCTCGTCTGCTTCCACTCCGGGGATGATACCGG
>JAKLEE010000389.1 GCA_022703215.1 Spirochaetota bacterium
GCCGAAGCGTGAGGAGCATCCGCAGCCACCAAGCCAAGCAGCGGCCCCGCCAGCAGTAACGCAGCGGCGACCAGCGGCAGCAGGGGGAAACGGACACTCATGGAGGGGGGCGGAGGCGAACCGGCGTAAACGGGCTCTTCCGGAATCTTAGTGGCTAGGATTGTGGCGTGAGGACCGGGCGGAGGTCGAGTTTGCCGCAGTGAAAGAGGATGCGGATACGATAGTTGGCGAAGCTGCGGAAGCCGCGGGCATCGGCCTTAATGGCTTGGATGCGGGAATTGAAGCCTTCGGTGATCGCGTTGGTCACGGGGTGGGCGAAGTAGTTGAGTAGTCCGAGCAGATGGGCCTTGAGCATGCGGGCCACCTTCTTGAGCGGCTCGAGTTTGCTGCGGGCCGCTGCGTTGTACCACTGCGTGAAGAAGCGTTGGCCGCGCTCGGCGCTCTCCTGGCTCCAGAACTCGATGAAGGTCTCCTTGTGGGTCCAGGCCCGCGCGGTCTTGAGGTTGCGTTCGCACAACTCGTCGAAGGTCAGGGCTCGTTCGCCCTCGGGCGCGGCCCCTTGCAGCCAGAGGAACTTGGTGCCGGTCAGGCTCGTGTCGCCTTCTTCGAGCAGCCGGCGATGCTCCTGTCGCCGCACCTTGTCGACGGCCTCGTTGAGGTGCATGGAGACGTGGAAGCGGTCGTGCACGATGGCCGCCTGCGGGCAGGCCTTCTTGGTGGCGGCGGCGAAGTTGGCGCCCATGTCCATCGCGGCGGCCACGACGGCCTGGCGTTGGTCGGCGGGCAGCGTTTCCAGCAGCGCGATCGCGTCGGTGGTGCTGCGACCGGGGACTACTTCCAGCACCCGGCGGTTCTTCAGGTCGGTCATCAGCGAGACGTAGTCCTGGCCGCGGCCAAAGCTCTTCTCGTCGAGGCCGATGTGGGTGACCGCCTCGGTGCTGCGTCGCTCCAGGCCGCGCTTCACCGCCCGTGCCATGATCAGCATGACACTGTCCCAATCCAGCTTGAGCAGCTCGGCTGCTTGGGTCAGCGAACGGCAGGCTTCTATCACCTGCACGGCGAAGGCCTCAAAGAGCAAGGTGAAGCGCGAGTGCGGCTCAGCCCACGGCGCGCGTACCGTCAAGACTCCGTGCTCGGCACAGCGGCTGCGCGGGACCCGGGCACGGATGATCGTCTGGAACTGCATCACGTCCAAGTGCCGCCACGTCCGCTCCGGCGCCCGGTCATGTCGCGGGCACTCCAACGCGCACTCGGGGCAACACACCTGCGCCGTCTCATCCCACTCCACTGCGATCTCCACCTTGCTGGCCAGCAGATCGAGCCGGGCCGATTGCACGCGCCACGGCGCCTTTATCCCCAACAGCAGCGCATAGTGCGCACTCACCGTCTCTTCTTCAGCGGTTCCTTGGGTTCGCTTTTCAAGCATCTCCCCGTTTGCCACATCCACCTCGGTCAGCCACTAAGAAACCGGAAGAGCCTCGCCCAAGCGGACGGCGTCGGCCCAGAGATCGTGCACGGTGTCGCCGATCACCTGCCGCGCCTCATGTCGCAGTTGCACGGCGAGCGGCACGTAGCTGCTGGCGGCGAGGAAGTCGAAGCACCCCGCGCTCAGGATGGGGTCGTCGAGGAGCGACGGTGGGAACGAGGAGCCTGGTGGCGGTTGGCGGTCGGGTTGGGTGGAGACCAGCGAGACCGCCTCGATATCGAGCTGCTCGTGGGCTGCGGTCGCGTCGAAATAGTGCACGCGGTTGCCGTGGAAGTCGTCATAGGTGCGGGCGTTCGCGGACGGTGCGAGGTTCAGCGTGAAGCGGAGGCAGGACTGCGAGTCGTCGCTCAGCGGCTGGAGGCGGACTT
>JAKLEE010000039.1 GCA_022703215.1 Spirochaetota bacterium
ATGTTCTCGGTCACGGTGAAGTTGTGCACCAGCTTGAAGTGCTGGTGGACCATGCCGATGCCGAGCCGGTTCGCGACGTTCGGGTCCGTGATGTGGACGTCCTCGCCGCGTATGCGGATCTTGCCCGCGTCGGGCTGGTAGAGCCCGAACAGGATGCTCATGAGCGTGGACTTTCCGGCCCCGTTCTCGCCGAGCAGGGCGTGGATGCTGCCCTTCTCGACCTGGAGCGTCACGGCGTCGTTGGCGCGGATGCCCGGGAAGTCCTTCGTGATGTCGAGCATCTCGATGATGTGTGGCACTTGTGTTCCCCTTCGAGGGAAATTTATCCGGGCAGTATAGCACGGTCGTCGGGATCGCGGAGGCCGTTCGACGGCGGAACGCCCGGTGAAGCCGAATCGTAGCAAGATCGCGCGACTCGGGCCAGCCCCCGGAGCGGCTACGAAAACGTTCTCCTATGTTCGAATTCGCACAATTTTCCCAAGATCGAACGGCGGACGGCGACGCGGCGGGCCGCGCCGCCCAGGAAACGAAGAAGGCCGCCCCCGGGGGGAGCGGCCTTCGACGGGCTCGATGCCGGCGCGGTCGGGTCGGAACCCGTCCGCGTCCGACTTACTGGGCCGGGATCTCGGAGACGACGATCTCGCCGGAACCGATCTTCGCGGCGTACTCGTTGACCTTGGCGACGATGTCGGCCGAGAGGTTGGGGTTCTCGTTCGGGATGCCGACGCCCTTGTTCTTCAGGTTGAACATGAGCACCTGGCCGCCGGGGAAGGTGCCGTCCTTCGCGGCCTTGGCCACGTCGTAGGCGGCGACGTCGACGCGCTTCATCATGGAGGTCAGGACGGCGGACTTGCCGGCGGTGCCGAAGACGCCGTCGGCGTACTGGTCCTTGTCGACGCCGATGCCCCAGACGACCTGTCCCTTCTCCTGGCGCTCCTTGGCTTCCTTGATCATGCCGTTGCCGGTGGCGCCGGCGGCGTGGAAGATGATGTAGGCGCCGGCGTTGTACTGCTTCTGCGCGAGGGCCTGGCCCTTGGCCGCGTCGATGAAGGAGTCGGCGTAGTCGACGAGGATCTTGGCCTCGGGGAACACGGCCTTGACGCCCTGCTCGAAACCGGCCTGGAACTTCTCGATGAGGGCGAACTTGACGCCGCCGATGAAGCCGAGGGTGTTCTTGCCGTCGGCCTTGGCCTTGAGGCCGGCCGCGACGCCGACGAGGAAGGAACCCTCGTGCTCGGCGAAGACCGCGTTGGCGATGTTCGGGATCATGGCGCCGTCGGCGGTGGTCACGACCATGTCGATGATGAGGAACTTCTGCTCGGTGTACTTGAGCGCGACCTCGCGCATGGCGCTCTCGAAGAGGAAGCCGGGCGCGATGATGATGTCGAGCTTCTCGTCGGCGAAGGTGCTCAGGTTCGGGACGTAGTCCTGCTCGGCCGAGGACTGGAGGTACTTGACGTCCTTGTCCTTGACGAGGCCGTAGTCGGCGGCGAACTTCACGACGCCTTCCCAGGTGCCCTGGTTGAAGGACTTGTCGTCGATGCCGCCCACGTCGGTGACGAGACCGACGGTGAAGGCCTTGGCGACCGGGGCGGGCTCGGACTTCTGGCAGCCGAACATGACGAGGGCCGGAACGAGAAGGGCGAGCAGCAACACGCGATACTTCATGGACTCTCTCCTTTTCCTCACTGTGAGGTTTGTAACATAGTGTATTCCCCCCGGGGAATTTGCGCAAGATGCCAAACTACAGCGCGTGCCGCGGGCATCCGCAGAACCCGGGGGCCAGCTAGCGCCGCAAATCCTCGAGGAAGTCCTGCAGGCTCTCCATGTCGAAGGGGACGCGGATCTCCCCGGCGACGATGCGGCGCGCGATCGACTCGAGCTTCTCGTCGTAGGGGGCGAGCGCCTCGGCGTTGGCGTCGTTGCGCGCCAGGGCGACGCCGCCGTCCGCGAGCCCGAACACGCGATAGCCGCCCTCGATCGAGCCGCGGCGCATCAGTTCCTCGGACAGGGCGTAGACCGCGTTGTCGACGCGCTTCAGCACGGAGCTCAGGATGAAGCGGGAGGCGTCGCGCTCGGCGGGATCGCCGCTCGAAGCGTAGGCGAGGCCCTGGTCGGAGTCGACGCCGATCGCCCGCTTTCCGAGCCGCGCGGCGGTCGAGAAAAGTCCCGCGCCGGAGGCTCCGGCCGCGTGGTAGATGACGCCCGCGCCCGCGGCGTACATGGACTCCGCCAGGATGGAGGCCCGGCCCGGGTCGTTGAAGGCGGATCCGTCCTTGCCGATGTAGGCCGAGAGCACCCTGCCCTGCTGGCGCATCACGGGCGAGGCGTAGGCTGCTCCGGCGTGGAAGCCGGCGTCGAATTTGCGGATGAGGGTCATGTCCATGCCGCCGAGGAAGCCGACCTTCGGGTCGCTGTCCGCCTCCACGAGGAGTGCCGCGAGCACGCCGGCCAGGAAGGAGCCTTCCTCTTCGGCGAAGCTGACGCAGATCAGGTTGGATTCTTCGTCCAGGTCGGGTATGTTGCCGTCGATCAGCACGAAGGTGGTCCGGGGGTAGTCATTGGCCACGCGGAAGATGGAATCGGCGAAAAGGAAGCCGACGCCGAACACCAGGTCGTAGCCCTGGTCGGCCAGCGAGCGGAGCAACTGCTCGCGGTCGGCCCCTTCGAGCTTGGACTCGAGCCAGCGGAGCTCCACCTCGTCGCCATGGTCGCCGCCCTCGGGGTCGTCGGCGATCTGTCCCCGAAAATCAGTGGCGAGCCGCTTGAGGCCTTCGTACGCCGACTGGTTGAAGGAGCGGTCGTCCTTGCCGCCGATGTCGAAGACGATGCCGATGCGCCAGCGGTAACCCTCGGGCTTGGGGGCGGCGGCGCCTTCGCGGGCGCTGCACGAGGACAGCAGGAACGCGGCCGAGAGGACCGCGGCGACGGTCAAGGTGGCGGCGATGGGGAGAGCCCGACGCGTCCGCATGGAAGCCTCCGGAAAAGGGTCTGGAGGGCATCGTACTACGTTTCGGCGAAAACGAGAAAGGAAAACCACGGGCGGACAGGCGGGCCGCCCGGACTTCCGCTATTCCGCGGCGACGTGGAGCTTGAGGCCCAGTTCGCCGATGATGCTGACGTACTCTTCGGAAATGCCCGAGTCGGTCACCACTTCGTCGAAGGCCGCGAGTTCGGCGAAGTGGTCGGAACGCACGAGTCCGAACTTCGAGGAATCCACGACGAGAATCTTCTTTATGGAAGATTCGAGGGTCGCCATCTTGTGCTTGCGCTCGTAGGCGTTCATGCAGGTGACACCGAAACGGTCCGAGACCCCGCCGGCGGAGATGAAGGCTTTTGTGGCGCGGAAACGCATGAGCGTCTCGAGCCCCTCGGGGCTCTCGAACATCAGCGTGTTCTCGTGGAAGAGGCCGCCGGCGAGGAGGGTCCGGCAGTTCTTGCGGCGGACCGTTTCAGAGATGATGTTGAGCGCGTAGGAAAGGACGGTGTAGGGACGGTCTTCCGGCAGATACTTCGCCAGATACTCGGTAGTCGATCCCGAATCGATGATGAGGTTGTCGTCAGCCTCCACCAGCGTCGCGGCGAGCGCTCCGATGGCCCGTTTCCGCTCGGGGTTCCTGGCGCCGGCGGCGATCAGGGAATAGTGGCTGTCCCGGGAACGGGCGTCGCTCCGCGGATGGAGGATGACCGAGCCGTGGAGGATCTTCACGCGCTCCTCCTCCACCAGCTGGACCAGGTCGCGGCGGACGGTCATGTGGGAGACGTCGAGCTCGCGCGCGAGCTCCTGGACGTTGGATGCCTTCGCGTCCTCGAGGATGCCGAGGATTCGCGACAGTCGATCGGACTTGTTCAAAGGCCGTCCCCCTTGCAGGGCGCGCGGCCCGTCATAGACTTCATTTTTATCCCCGTCGTACGCGCGGTCCGTGAATGGAAGAAAGCGCAAGGTCCGCCGACGGCCCAGTATACCTTACCATACGGATTGTGCAAGCCCGGATGTTAATATATTCACTTTTTCACGAAATGTTGCTTGACATTTCACAGTCAGCTCCCTAGGATTGCGGAGAACCGCCGTGAGTCGGCGGAAAATGTCGATACGCAGCGGAAGGCTTATAGGAGGAATCATGGCGGACGGTATGGACGCGCTCGGAATGATCGAAACGAAGGGCTTCGCGGCCATGGTGGAAGCCGCCGACGCGATGGTCAAGGCCGCCAAGGTCGACCTCGTCGGCTGCGAGAAGATCGGCGGAGGCTATGTCACGGCCATCGTGCGCGGCGACGTCGCGGCCTGCCGGGCTGCGGTGGACGCGGGCGTCCGGGCCGCGGAGAAAGTGGGCGAGGTCGTCTCCACCCACGTCATCCCGAGGCCGCACGCGTCCGTCGACGCTGCGCTGCCCCTCGGCCGCATGGAGGCGTAAGCCATGGCCATCGATCTCCGCACCTACGTGTTCCTGGATTCCCTCCAGCTGCAGAACGCGTCGTTCATCGCGACCATCTCGAAGGGCTATTACCCGATCGGCGGGCAGGCCTGCTGCGTCATCGAGATCGCGCCCGGCATCGAGATCAACCGGCTGACCGACATCGCCCTCAAGGCGACCAACGTCACCCCGGGCCTCCAGATCGTCGAGCGCGCCTACGGCCTCCTGGAAGTCCACTCGGACAACCAGGGCGACGCGCGCATGGCCGGCGAGGCGGTGCTCCGCGAGCTCGGCATGACCGAGGACGCGCGTCTCAAGCCCCGCGTGCTCACCAGCCAGCTGATCAAGAACGTCTCGGACCACCACGCCCAGCTGATCAACAAGGTCCGCCACGGCAACATGGTGCTCCGCGGCGACACCCTCTACGTGCTCGAGGTCGAGCCCGCCGGCTACGCCTACTACGCCGCCAACGAGGCGGAGAAAACCTCCGACGTGAACATCGTCGAGGTGGTCGGCTTCGGCGCCTTCGGCCGCGTGTACATCGCGGGCGACGAGGCGGAGGTCATCGAGGCGCGCAAGGTCGTCGAGGCCAGGCTCGCGGACATCTCGGGCCGCGTGCTCGAGGCGAAGGGCGGCCGCATCTAGCGGGACGCGGGACCGGGCTCGACGGCCCGTTCCGGCATCCCCCCGGTTCCGGGGACGGCCTCGCGCCGTCCCGCGCATGCAGACTGATATGAGGAGTACGACATGGCAGACATGAACGACGCGCTCGGCATGATAGAGACGAAGGGCTTCGCGGCTATGGTCGAAGCCGCGGATGCGATGGTGAAGGCGGCCAAGGTGGACCTGGTCGGCCACGAGCGGATCGGCGGCGGCTACGTTACCGCCATCGTTCGCGGCGACGTGGCGGCCTGCCGCGCGGCCGTGGATGCCGGCGCCCGCGCCGCCGAGAAGGTCGGCGAAGTGGTGTCCGTCCACGTCATTCCGAGGCCGCACGAGTCCGTCGACGCCGCCCTGCCCCTCGGCCGCGCCCCCAAGGCAGCCGCGGCCCCGAAGAAGTAAGGGAGCGCGCCATGGTACTCGCGCGCGTGCGCGGGACGGTCGTCTCGACCCACAAGAGCGAGGGAATGGAAGGCTTGAGCCTCCTCCTCGTCGAGAAGGTCGATCCCGTCACCATGAAGGGCAAGGGCGATTTCGTCGTGGCCATCGACTCGGTCGGAGCCGCGCCTGGCGAGATCGTCTTCTTCGTGACTGGTTCGAGCGCGCGCATGACCGCGACGACGAAGGGCAAGCCCTCCGACGCCACGATCATCGCCATCGTCGACGCCGTCGAGAAGGACGGCGCGTTCACCTACCGGAAGGGCGAGACCGAATGAACATGGCCCGCGTCCGGGGAAGCGTCGTCGCGGCCGCGAGGTCCGACGGCGTAGAGCATCCCCGCTTCCTGCTGGTGGAGGAATGCGACCAGGCTGGTTCGGGCCGCGGCGAGTGGCTCGTCGCGCTCGACCTCGTAGGCGCCGACCGGGGGCAGCTCGTGCTGCTCACGCAGGGCAGCTCGTGCCGCTGGACCTACGAGACCGACGACAAGCCCATGGACACGCTGGTCGTGGCCATAGTCGACCGGATGGATTCGGGCGGCGTCGATACCTGGAAAGCCGAGTGACGGGAGCGAGCATGGCAGACCTAGCCGAAGAGATACGCAAGATCACCGAGGAAGTCCTGAGAAGCCAGGACATCCAGGCCCTGCTCAAGTCCGCGGCGCCCGGAACGCAGGGGGCGCCGTCGCAAGCAGCGCAACCCGCTTCCGCGCCGCAGGCCGCGACCCAGGCTGCGCAAGCCGCGCAGCCCGCCGCGCCGGCCCGGCCCGGCATTTTCGCCGACATGGATTCCGCCGTCGCCGCGGCGGCGGTGGCGCAGCGCGAGCTCGCGCTCCTGCCGCTCGAGAAGCGCCGGGCCATGATCGACGCGATGCGGCGCGTCATCACCTGGAACAACCGCGACCTTTCGGTCGAGGCCATAGCCGAGACGGGCCTCGGCAACCTGGCCGACAAGCTGGTCAAGAACACCCTGGCCGCCTCGAAGACCCCCGGCGTCGAGGACATCGTCCCCGAAGCCGCCAGCGACGAGCACGGCCTCACGCTGACCGAACTGGCTCCCTGGGGCGTCATCGGCGCCATCACGCCCATGACCAATCCCATCGCCACCATCGTCTCCAACGCCATCGGCATGATCGCCGCGGGCAACAGCGTCGTGTTCAACGTGCACCCGAACGCCAAGGGCATTTCCAACCGCCTGATCGGCATGCTCAACGACGCCATCTCGAGCGAAGGCGGCCCCCGCAACCTGCTCTGCGCGGTCGCGAGCCCGACGCTCGAAACCGCCGCTGCCCTCATGAAGCACCCGAACATCCAGCTGCTCGTGGTCACGGGCGGTCCGGCGGTGGTCAAGGCGGCCATGGGCTCCGGGAAGAAGGCCATCTGCGCCGGCCCCGGCAATCCGCCGGTCGTCGTCGACGCCACCGCGGACCTCGTCAAGGCCGGCCGCGACATCGTGGCCGGTGCGGGTTTCGACAACGGCATCGTCTGCATCTGCGAAAAGGAAGTGCTGGCCGTCGAAAGCATCGCCGACCGGCTCAAAGCCGA
Organism: Spirochaetota bacterium; assembly: GCA_022703215.1. GTDB lineage: Bacteria > Spirochaetota > Spirochaetia > Treponematales > UBA12059 > JAFGNN01. The sequence goes on from JAKLEE010000039.1 coordinate 7,058, forward strand.
AATGAGGAAGAACGGCGCCTTCGAGCTCACGGGCGCCCAGATCGACGCGGTGACCAAGCTGGTCATCGCCGAGCCGGGCGGCCCAGACCGCGAGGGCGCACCGAACAAGGCCTGGGTGGGCAAGGACGCGAAGCTGATCGCGAAGGCCGCCGGCGTCGAGGTTCCCGAAGGGACGAAAATCCTGCTCATGGAAGTCGGCCGCGAGCATCCGCTCGTCTGGGTCGAGCAGCTCATGCCCGTCCTGCCCTTCGTCCGCATGCGCGACGTGGACGAGGCCATCGATTTTGCGGTGCTGGTCGAGCACGGATTCCGGCACACCGCCATCATGCATTCGCACGACGTCGACAAGCTGACCCGCATGGCGCGCGCCATGAACTGCTCGCTCTTCGTGAAGAACGGCCCCTGCTACGCCGGCCTCGGCGCAGGCGGTGCGGGCCACGCGTCCTTCACCATCGCGAGCCCGACCGGCGACGGCATCACCCGTCCGCGCAGCTTCACCCGCGAGCGCCGCTGCACGCTCGTCGACGCCTTCCGGATCATCTAGGGGAAGCGCATGAAAATCGGAAAGGTGATCGGCCGCGTGGTCTGCACGAAGAAAATTCCGAGCATGGAGGGGCTCAAGCTCCTCCTCGTCCAGCCCGTGGACCAGGACCTGGCCGACGCGGGCCCCGCCCTCGTCGCCTTCGACACGGCTCGCGCCGGCGAAGGAGACCTCGTGATGTACGAGGGCGGCAAGGAAGCCGCGCAGGCCAATCCCAACGGCTGGTTCAACCCCCTCGACGCCGCGATACTCGGCGTCGTCGACGCGGTCGAAACGGGAGCCGCGCGATGACGGCGGGCAGGGTGGTCGCGAGCGTGGTCTCGACCGAGAAGCATCCGCACTACCTCGGGCACAAGCTGCTCATGGTGCAACCGCTCGACGCCTCGCTCGCGCCCAAAGGCAAGCCGCTCGTCGCGGTGGACGGGGTGCAGGCCGGCATCGGCGACCTCGTGCTCGTGGTGGACGAAGGCGGCTCGGCGCGCTCGGTCGTGGGCGCCCCGGACGCCGTGACCATACGCACCGCGATCTGCGGCATCATAGACAGGATCGACCTCGGAGCGGCCACATGAGCGACGGAACTGAAATGAAGGACCAGGTGCGGAGCGTCGCCATCGGAGCCGACCATGGCGCCGTGGGGCAGAAGGACATGCTCGCGCGCTACCTCGAGCTGCTCGGATACCGCGTCGTGGACGTCGGCACTTTCGGTACGGAAAAGGTCGACTATCCGGACATCGCCAAGGCCGTGTGCCGCAAGGTCACGGGCGGCGATTGCGAACGGGGCATCATCCTCGACGGCGCGGGCATCGGCTCGTGCATGGCGGCCAACAAGATCCGCGGCATCAGGGCGGCGCTCTGCTACGACCTGAAGACCGTGATCAACAGCCGGGAACACAACAACGCCAACGTGCTGACGCTCGGAGGCCCCCTGCACGCGCCGGACGTCCTCGCGGAGCTCGCGAAGGTCTGGCTCGAGCGGAGGTTCGAGGGCGGCCGGCACATCGTGCGGATCAACAAGATAATGGCTCTGGAGCGGGGAGGCTCCGAAAACTGATGGACCAGAACGAGATCATCCAGAAGATCGTGGCGGAAGTGATGGCGCGCATGGCCTCGGGCGGCGCGAACCAGGCCCAGCCCGCCCAGGCCGGACCCCAGGCTCCGGCGAAGGGCTCGGGCGGCGCGGGCATCGGAAGCGGCGCGACCATACTTCCCTCCGACCTGCCGAAGTACATCGACCACACCCTGCTCAAGCCCGAAGCCACGCCCGAACAGATCGACGCCCTCTGCGACGAGGCCGCCAAGCACAAGTTCTGGTCGGTCTGCGTCAACTCCTCGTGGGTGTCGCGCTGCGCGCGGAAGCTCGGCGGCACGGGCGTCAAGGTCTGCGCGGTCGTCGGATTCCCGCTCGGCGCCATGGACGCCCGCACCAAGGGCCTCGAGGCGCGCGCGGCCATCGCCGACGGCGCTTCCGAGATCGACATGGTGATGAACATCGGCGCCATGAAGGCCAAGGACCTCAAGAAGGTCCGCGAGGACATGCTCTCGGTACGCCGCGCGTGCCGCCCCGGCATCGTGCTCAAGGTGATCCTCGAGACCTGCCTGCTCACGGACGAGGAGAAGGTGCTGGCCTGCCAGATCGCCCAGGATATCGGCGCGGACTTCGTGAAGACCTCGACGGGCTTCTCGAAGGGCGGAGCCACGGCGGCGGACATCGCGCTGATGCGCCGCACGGTCGGACCGAACATGGGCGTCAAGGCCTCGGGCGGCGTCAAGAGCTTCGACGACGCGGTGCTGATGATACGCTCCGGCGCGAACCGCCTCGGCACCAGCTCCGGCATCGCCATCGTGTCGGGCCAGTCCGGCACCTCCGCGTACTGAGCGAAAGTGGCCGCGGAGACGCGGAGACGCCGAGACGCGGAGAAATGCGGGAGAGTAGGGAAGATATTTGCTGTGGAACGGGACCTCGGGGGATTTATCCCCCAGGTCCCTTTTTTTATCCATCCCCTCTGCGTCTGCGTCGCTGCGCTCCGCTTTCGGAGCGGAAGGATTCAGTGCCCGCGCTCGGCGCGGGCGACCTTATCGGCGTCTCGACGGAGGGATTCCTTATTCCGGCAACTCGCTGATGATCGCGACGCTGCTCGAGGAGCCCAAACGGTCGGCGCCGGCTTCGAGCAGGGCGATGGCGTCGTGGTAGGTGCGGATGCCGCCCGAGGCTTTCACCAGCAGCTTTTCGCCGACGGCCTTCTTCATGAGGCGCACGTCCTCGGGAGCGGCGCCGCCCGAACCGAAGCCGGTGCCGGTCTGCACGAAGCGCGCGCCGGCGCGGGCCGCGCACTCGCAGGCGCGGACCTTTTCCGGGTCGGTCAGGTAGCAGGTCTCGATGACGACCTTGACCTGAACGGGAGCCGCGGCCTTGACGACGGCGCGGAGGTCCTCCTCGACCGTCTTCCAGTCGCCGGCCTTGGCCGCGCCGAGGTCGATGACCACCTCGAGCTCGCGGGCGCCCGACTTCGCGTAGAGACGCGCCTCCTCGACCTTGATGGGCGTAGGCGTGGCCCCGAGCGGGAATCCGACGACCGAGCAGACCTGGAGCTTCGAGCCCTGCAGCTCGCGGACGCAGACGGGCACCCAGACCGGATTCACGCACACGCCGGCGAAACCGTAGTTCCTCGCCTCGGCGCAGAGTTCGCGCGCCTGCCGTTCGGTGGCCGTGGCCTTGAGGACGGTGTGGTCGATGACGGCCGCGAGGGTCGCCTTGGTCCATTCCCTGGGCATGCGTGACTCCTCAGCTTTAGATTTCGAAGCAGTGCGCCAGGTATTCGCGGCGGGTCGCCACCAGGTCGACGAGCTCGTCGTACATGCGCTTGTCCACCGCCTTGGCGATCGGGAAGACGTAGGCGGCCGTCTCGTCGGTATAGCGCCGGATGAACACCACGTCGGTGACGTAGCCGAGCGAGATGACGTTGGAGATGCGGTCGGCGCACTTGAGTATCTTGGCCTCGCGGCTGCCGAAACGCTGGATGCGCTCGAGGAAGACCTGCTTCGTCTCCACCGGCCTCCGCGTCACCTCGAGGACCAGCCGGTAGACGTCGGCGCTCTCCTCGTCGATCTCCAGGATGCGTTCGCGGTCGAGGTCGGGGATGTCCTCCACCAGGTCGTGGATGACCGAGGCCTTCAGCAGCACCGAATCGATGTAGCCGTAGTCCATGAGGATGCCCATGGTGTCGATCTGGTGGCGGAACATGTTGCCGCCGGAACGGCGGCGCTTGCCGATCAACGCGGTGGCGAGCTGGATGTAGGGCGCGAGGTGCATGCTCTTGAGGCGCTTCATCTCGTCCTGCCCCATCGAATCGCCCGCCGCGATTCCGGAGGCCGGGACGGCGTTATCCGCCGGCACCCTCGCGCCTTTGCCGTCCGCTCGCGCCATGCCCGGCCCCTTACGCCAGCTCCGACAGGAAGCCGGCGATGCGCGCCGCGCGCGTCTCCGACTCGGCCAGCTTGGCGCGCTCGGCCTCTACCAGCTCCGGCCGCGCCGACCTGACGAAGCCCTCGTTCGAGAGCTTCCCGCGGATGCGCTCCGCGTAGGCCTGTTCCTTCTCGAGGTCCTTCGCGAATTTCGCCGCGAGCGCGGACGCGTCGATGGCGTCGCGAACCAGGGCCCAGGCCTGGAAGCCGCGGCCCACCAGGGCGACGGAGCCCGCGGGTTTGCCCGCGACCTCTTCGACCGAGGGCGCGTTGGCCAGCAGCTTGACGAGCTCCGCGTTGGCCCGCACGAAAGCCGCCGACGGGTTATCCGCGTCGAAGCGCAGGGCGAGCGGGACCGGCTTCTCCGGCGCGATCTGGAATTCGGGACGGAAGGCGCGCGCCATCGAAACGAGCGAACGGAGCTGCTCGAAATCGCGGTCGAGGTCCTCGTCCCGGCGCGCGTCGTCAGCCGCCGGGTAGTCCTGGACGATCAGCATGCCGCGCTTGTTCGGCAGCATGCGGTAGATCTCCTCGGTGACGAAGGGCAGGAGAGGATGCAGCAGTCGGAGCGACTCCTCGAGCACCTCGAGAAGCAGGGTCGCGGCGCGGTCCTTCTCGGCCGCGTCGTCGCCGCGGAAGCTCAGCTTGGTGGCCTCGATGTACCAGTCGCAGAAGTCGTCCCAGAAGAACGAGAAGGCGGCCTGGGCGGCGTCGTTGTAGCGGTACTCGGCGTAGGCGGAGCGGCTGGCGCGAGTCGCGGCGTCGAGGCGGTGGAAGATCCAGCGGTCGAGCGGGGTGCGGCCGGCCGTTCCCGCGGGGAGGAGCTCGCGGCCCTCGAGATTGCCGAGCAGGTAGCGGCTGGCGTTCCAGACCTTGTTCGCGAAGCGCGAACCGAGGCGGAAGCTTTCCTTGTCGATGAGGATGTCCTGGCCGGCCGCGCAGTTGTACGCCAGCGTGAAGCGCATGGCATCCGCGCCGTACTCGTCGACGATCTCGAGGGGGTCGATGCCGTTCCCCAGGCTCTTCGACATCTTGCGGCCCTGCTTGTCGCGCACGAGGCCGTGGATGTAGACGTCCTTGAAGGGAGCGCGCTCGGTGAATTCCTCGCCGGCCATGATCATGCGCGCGACCCAGAAGAAGATGATGTCGTACGCGGTGATCAGGGTCGAGGTCGGGTAATACTTGCGGAAATCGGCCGTGTCCTTCGGCCAGCCCAGGGTGCTGAAGGGCCAGAGCCAGCTCGAGAACCAGGTGTCCAGGACGTCGGGATCCTGGCGGAGCTCGGTCGACTTGCACTTCGGGCAGATGGTCGGTTCCTCGCGCTCAACCATGACATAGCCGCAGTGGTCGCAATACCACACCGGAATCCGGTGCCCCCACCAGAGCTGGCGGCTGACGCACCAGTCGCGGATGCCCTCCATCCAGCGCTGGTAGGTGTTCTCCCACTTGCGCGGGAAGAACTTCACGTCGCCGTCGGACCAGGCCTTGAGGGCTTTCTCGGCGAGCGGCTTCATCTTGACGAACCACTGCTCGGAAAGGTGGGGCTCGATGACGGTGTTGCAGCGGTAGCAGTGGCCCACCGCGTGCGTGATGGCCTTGTCGCCCGCGAGCAGGCCCGCGGCCTCGAGGTCGGCGAGCACCGCCTTGCGCGCCTCGGCCACCTTCATGCCGCGGTACTTTTCCGGAATGTCGCCGGACATGAGGCCTTTGGAGTCGATGACCTGGGGCTTGGGAAGCTCGTGGCGGGCGGCCACGGCGAAGTCGTTGGGGTCGTGGGCGGGCGTGATCTTGACCACGCCCGTGCCGAACTCGCGGTCGACCATGGCGTCGGCCACTATCGGGATGAGCCGGTCGGCGAGCGGCAGGCGCACGCGCTTGCCGTGCAGGTGGAGGTAGCGCGGATCTTCCGGATGCACCGCGACGGCGGTGTCGCCGAGCAGGGTCTCGGGGCGCGTCGTGGCGAGCTCGAGGAAGCCGGAGCCGTCCTCCAGCGGATATTTGATGTTCCAGAGCTTGCCCGCTTCGTCCGAATGCTCGACCTCGTCGTCGGCCAGCGCCGTGCCGCATGACACGCACCAGTTCACCAGGTACTTGCCCCGGTAGATGAGGCCGCGCTCGTAGAGCGTGACGAACACCTCGCGCACGGCCTTCGAGAGGCCCTCGTCGAGGGTGAAGCGCTCGCGGCTCCAGTCGACCGAGGCGCCGATCTTGGCCAGCTGCTCGCGGATGATGGCCTTGTGCTCCTCGGAAACCTTCCGGGTGAGCTCGACGAAATCATCGCGGCTATAGTCGTGGCGGCTCTTGCCGTCCTTCTTCAGCTTTTTCTCGACGACGTTCTGGGTCGCGATGCCCGCGTGGTCGGTGCCGGGCACCCAGAGCGTGGGGCGGCCGTCCATGCGGTGGAAGCGCACGACGATGTCCTGCAGCGAAAGGTTGAGGCCGTGGCCGATATGGAGGATGCCGGTGACATTGGGCGGCGGGATGACGATGACGAAGGGCTTGCGGCCGGCCTTGCCGGCGGGCTGGAAAGCGAGCGAGGATTTCCACTCCCCGTACACGCGGTTCTCGAAATCCTTGGGTGCGTAGGCTTTGGGCAGCTCGATGGCCTTCATGTGAAGCGCTCCGTCGTCGGGGTGGGCGCGTCGCGGAAAGGGTCGGAAAAATCCGCGGAACGCGCCGTTCCGGGCAGTCTAGCAGAGAACGCCGCGAAATTCCACGGGATGCCGGAAATGCGCTTATACTGTCGTCCATGGTTTTCGAAACACCACGCGTCGATTCCCTGCCCCTGCGGGTCGCCATCATCGGAGGCGGCGGCACCGGCGCAGCCCTGGCCTGGGACCTCGCCCTGCGGGGCTTCCGCGTCGCCCTTTTCGAGCGGGGCGAGTTCCTTTCCGGCACGACGGGTCGCCACCACGGCCAGCTGCATTCCGGCGCGCGCTACGCCTCAGGCGATCCGGAAATCGCCCGCGAGTGCATGGCCGAGACCCTGGCGCTCCGGCGCCTCGTGCCGGACGCCATCGAATACAATGGGGGGCTCTTCGTCGCCCTGGACGGGGAGGAAGCCGCCTACGGAGAACGCTTCGCGGAAGCCTGCGCCGAAGCGGGCATTCCCGCCCGGGAGATCGCTCCCGCTCGAGCGCGCGAACTCGAACCGGGTCTTTCCCCGAGGGTGGAGCGCGCCTTCCTGGTTCCGGACGGCACCTTCGACGCCTGGCGCGTCCCGGCCGCCTTCCTCGCAGGCGCGCGCGCTCTCGGCGCGGAGCTGCGGCCCTGGACCGAAGTCGTCGGCTTCGACGCGTCGGAGGGCCGCGTCATGGCGGCGCGTGTCCGCGACCGGACCCGCGCGAGCGAGGAACGCGTCGAGGCGGACTATTTCGTGAACGCTTGCGGAGCCTGGGGAGCTTCCATCGGCGCGCTCGCCGGGCTCGAGGTGCCCGTCACGCCGGCGGCGGGCTCGATGCTGGCCGTAAAGGGGCGACTCTGCGACATGGTGATCTCGCGGCTCCGTCCTCCCGGCGATGGTGACATTCTGGTGCCGCAGCGCGGGCTCTCGATAATCGGCTCGACGCAGCGGCTCGTGGAAACTCCGGAGGGCCTGCTGCCCACGGACGGGGAAATGGAGTTCCTCCGGCGCTCCGGCGCAGAGCTCGCGCCAGCCTTCGCCGACGCGGAAGTCGACTCGGCCTGGTGCGCGGCGCGCCCGCTCTTCGGCGCGGCCCTCGACGAGGCGGGAGGCCGCGCCGCGAGCCGCGACTTCGCGGTCCTCGACCACGAGTCGCGCGACCGCGTGGCCGGCGTCGCCAGCGTGGTCGGCGGCAAGGCCACGACCTTGCGCATCATGGCCGAGAAAGCGGCCGACCTGGTCTGCCGCGCGCTCGGCGTCGAACGCCAATGCCGCACGCTTGAAACCGCGCCGCCTTCCTGGCGCCAGCTCTACCGCGGGAGGGTGCCATGATCGCCAGGCTGTCGGTAGCGCGGGGCGAGGATCGCGTCGAGCTCGAGGTGGAGGCGCCCGCTTGGGCGACGGTACTGGACGCGCTCGAAATCGCCACGTCTAAGAAAGGAACCACGGAGGCACGGAGGCACGGAGGTAGAGAGAAAGAGGGAGAAGGACAAAAGGGAAAAGAAGAGAAAGGCACCGGAAGAGGACGTGAATGGAACGATGTGGATGTCCTTTACCGGCATTCGTGCCACCATGGGTCCTGCGGGGTTTGCGGGGCCTTGGTGAACGGCAGGCCCGCTCTCATGTGCCGCACTCCGCTCCGGGAACTGCCATCGGGCGTCGTGCGGCTCGACCCCTTGCCCTACGCCACCGTGATCGCCGACCTGGCGGTGGAACCCGGTCCCCTCTTCGACTCCTTGCCCGGATTCGGCTATCTGCGCCCGCCCGCCCGCGAGGAGCTTCCGCCCGTGCCCGACCCGGCGCCGCTTCCCCTCGCCCCGGCGGAACGGCCGCGCGAACGCTTCGAGGACTGCATCGAGTGCGGGCTCTGCCTGGCGGCCTGCCCCGTGCTCGTGCCGCGGATGCCGGAAGGGAGCGGGGACACGGTTGTAGCGCGCCGCGCCTTCGTCGGCCCGGCGGCCCTCGGCATGGCCCGGCGCGAGATCGTCAAGAACGGATCAGGCTCGGACGCGGCGCTTGCCCTCGCCGCCGCCCCGGACGGAGTGGCCGCCTGCGACCGCGCCTTCGCCTGCTCCCGGGCTTGCCCCCGCGGCGTCGCGCCGGGCCGGCTCATCGAGGAGCTCAGGCGCTCTTGAATTCCGGCGCCCGCCCTTCGAGAATTCGGGCCATGGGTTCCATTAAAACCGCTGACGATCTCGAAACCGCGGATCTCGCGGAAATGCGAAGCAAGCTGTCGGGGCTCGGCGTCGAGACGTTGGCCGTCGCGATGCACGGGCTGAGCCCCCTCGCCCGGAGCCGGATCCGGAAGGCGCTGCCGATCTGGAGGCGCATCGTGCTCGCTTTTTCGCCCGTGCCCCGAACGAGCGTACCGCTCAGCCTGGTCGAAGCGACGCACCGGGAAATCGTGGAACGGTTCAACGCGCCGACGGCCTGAAATTCCGAAACGAAGAGGCCAGCGTGCTCCCCGTTCGGTCGCCTGTCACTTTTTCCGTTTTCCGAAGTACTCCGCCTCGCGGCGCGAGACCACGATCTGCGTTCCGCCGCCCTCGGTGACGATGAGGTCCTCGAGCTCGGCCATGGTGCCGAGGAGGTCGAGCTCGGAGCTGTCGCGCTTGCGGCCGGCCAGGCTGCCGTAATACGAGGCGATCTCGGGCTGGATGGGCCCCGAGA
>JAKLEE010000390.1 GCA_022703215.1 Spirochaetota bacterium
ACGCGAAGGCGTTTCATCGGCGACCTCCGTACGGTTTTGGTTGCGGACGGAGGCCGCACGGCATCCGTCCTTTCCTTATGTTAACACCGATGGGTTGGAATGTGTACCGCTGTGGGCGGAAAAGGGCCGGAGCGGGGGAAAATCCCCCGATTCCTAGTCCGTTTCGACCGTCCAGCCGGGCAGGGCCGCGCCGAGCGCCTCGCGGATCCGTCGTGCCATGCCCTCGACCGAGAGGCTGTCGACCAGGCTGCAGGCAGGGCACTTGAAGTGCCGGTCCTCCACCGCGAGCCGGACGATGACGCGGCGCTCGGCTGCGGAGTAGCTCACCCCCGCCACGAAGCCCAGGTCGAGCACCGAGACCAGGGTCTGCGGCTCGATGAGCGCGGCCAGGGCCGCGTCGATCCTCGCTCGGACTTCGTCGGCCACCTCAGGATTCCTTTTCGCGGACGCAGGCGCGGGCCTGGCGTTCGAGCACGGGCAGGACCTCGTCCAGCTCGCCCTTCCGCGGCACCAGATAGAAGAACACCGTGCGATTGTCGGGGAAGCAGCAGAAGTGGCGGAGCACCGACGGGTCGGGCAGGGCTTCCAGGGTCTCGTCGAGCACCCTGGTGTCGTCCTTTCCTTTCCATAGCATGACGAAGCGCTTTCCGCCCTTCCGGACTTCGCGGCGCTCCATATGTTCGATGCCGTCGATCTTCGCCCTCCTGAGGTGCCCCGCCTCGACCAGGTGCATCTCGCCGAGCATCTTGCGCTTGGTGTAGAGGTTGGCGAAGAAGCGGTCGCCGAAGCCGATGAGCCGCGAGAAGGGCAGGTAGAGCATGGATTGCCGTGGGCTCAAGGTTATGGCGCCCTTGGCTTCGGTCCAGGGATCCTTCAATGCATAGGTGAAGTTGTGGCCGATGGCCCCGCCTATGTTGACGTAGTTCGAGTCCTTCGGGGCGAAGGTCTTCTCCGCTGCGGCGGATATGCGGGAGGCTATCCAGCGGTTCTTCCGGACGCCGAGGAAGTACTGGACGGTGGCGGCGATGCCGAGCGCGGCGATGCCGCCGACGAAGAGCGGGTTCATGGGTGCCTTTCCTTATTCGCCGCCGAGGAATTCCGCCGCCAGGGCGGTTGCGTCGACGCGCGCGAGATCGTCGAGCGAGCGTATGCCTTCGCTCTTGAAATCCAGTTCGAAGAAGGGGAGCTTCCGGAGCCCGTCGTCGAGCCGCCAGGAAGCCGTCGAGACCCCGCGTTTGTTGAGGCACGCCGCGTGGAGGCCGATACCGATGCGGTCGAGCTCGTCCTTGATGCGGAGGGCTTCCGATACGGAAAGGATGTCCGGATTGACGATGACCGAAAGGAAGCTCTCCTCCGCGAAGAGCTTGTGGAGGACGCCGAGCCGCCTCGAAATGCCGGAGAGCTTGCCGTAGACGCGGTCGTCGTCCTTGTCCACGCAGCTCGCTGCCGTCGGCGATTCGGGGTTGAGTCGCGTCACCACCTGCCGCTTTTCGAGGATGCGCTCGCGCAGCTTGGTAAGCTCCCTCACCCAGAGCCCCGAGATGGTGGGCAGGGCCAGGAAGCGGAGCGAGAGGGCCGTGGGTGGCGTGTCGAACACCACGACGTCGAAGTCGGCGGAAAGCTCGCAGTGCACGTGCTCGATGGCCCAGAGCACCGCGTACTCCTCGGTGCCCGGGGAGTAGCGCATGATGTCGAAGAAGGAGTCGAGGTTGAAGCTCGAGTTGTAGGCGTAGGTGGCCTTGAGCTCCGAGCGGCTTTCCTCGAGGTAGCGTTCCACCCAGGCGCCGAGGTCCACCTCCATGGCCGAAAGTCCCGGCGCCGCCGGCTTGGGCCGGTCGGTGAGCGCGA
>JAKLEE010000391.1 GCA_022703215.1 Spirochaetota bacterium
GCTGCGTTCGCTTGACGAAGCCGTACGGCTGGGATTCAACTCGCGCGAGCTCATACAGCGCGAGCCGCTGTTCGATCCTCTGCGTTCCTCCCCCGAATTGAAAAAACTGCTCGCGGAGATGAAACCGCCCGGGACGGCGCGGCTCTGGGAGCTCCTTCGCGCGCGCTATCCCGCCCTCGGGGACTGGGACCCGGACGCCGTCCTCCCGGCGGGCACCAGGCTCGACCATCGCGTCTACTTGAACCCCGCGGAGGAGTTCGCCTGGCCCGACCTCTCGCGCCCCGAGGAGGGGACGAGGGGCTTCTGCCATGCCTTGCGGAACCAGGCCGGCGTCCTCGTGGACGGGACCGTCGTGCCCTGCTGCCTGGACGGCGAGGGCGTCATGGCCCTGGGCAACCTGCGCGACGCGCCCCTTGCCAACATCCTCGCCTCGCCGCGCGCCCGCGCGATCCGCGAGGGCTTCTCCCGCCGCGAGCTCGTCGAACCGCTGTGCAGGACATGCGGGTACAGGAAGAGGTTCGACTCAGGCGGTTTGTCCAAAACCTAGGCCTAGAATCCGCCGTCTGCCCCGGCAAGCTCGGTCGCCCGCGCCGATCGCGTCGCGCCCGCGGTTCCATGCCGCGCGCGCAGGGGTCCCGGACAGGATCCTAGAGCGGCGGCGCGGTGCGGAGCTCGTAGAGTCGGGTTGCGGGACCGGCCTCGGCGAAGGCCTGGATGCCGGCGAGCCCGCCGTCGGCCGTCCCGGAGGGCGCGGCGCCCGGAGTCGTCGCGCCGGTGGGCGCCGCGCCTGAAGGCGCGGCCGCGATGCTCGCCCAGACCGCGGGATCCTCCTGTCCGAGGCGCCAGAAGGCGACGCTCCTGACCTCGGCCTTCCTATACATCGAAAGGCGCGAATGGAGCGAGGCCGCGTCGTCGAAGAAGAGCCTGACGGTCACAGCCTCGACGTACTCGACGAAGGGAATGCCGCCCTCGCGCCGCACGTCCTCGATGCGCTTCTCGGCGAGGAGCTCCGAGAGGCTCGAGTACTTGTAGGCGCGGGAGAGGGCCTTGTCGGCCCAGGCGCGGCCGTAGAAGGGGGCGCCCATGACGAGCCGCTCGGGCGGGACCTTGCCGAGGGCGTAGGCCGCGACCTTGCCGCACCACTCGAGGGAGGCGACGGGACCGGGGGCGCTCGTGCTCCAGTGCTCGTCGTAGGCCATCACGACGACGCGGTCGGCGAGCCTGCCGATGCGCTCGTAGCCGAAGTAGTCCGACTTCTCGCTCACCCTGGCGGGCAGGGCCACGCTCAGGGTCTTCGCGCCGAGGCCCCGCTTCAAGAGGCCGAGGAAGGCGAAGAAGTTGTCGTAGTCCGCCTGGCTCACCGCCTCGAAGTCGATCTGCACCCCGTCGAAGGGTTCCGCCGCGGCGACGATGTCGGCGACCAGGGCGTCGCGGAGGGGATACGCGGGGTCCAGGCAGAAATGCGTGAGGGCATGGTTCCCCACCTCGGCGACGACGAGGTGGACCCTGCCGGGGAAGCCCTTGAGGCTCTCCCGCTTCGGAACCCCGACGAGCTTCCCGAAGGAGCTCAGCCCCGCGCCGAAGTAGCCCAGGTCGCTGATCGGGAGGGCGGGATCGAGGAAGCGCTCCTCGCCCGCCAGGAGATAGGCCCAGACCTCCGAGAATTCAAGGCGCTCAGGCCGGAGGCTCGACGCGGGAAGGGCGGCGGCGGAGAGGAGAAAGGCGAGAAGAAAGGGAAGCGAAAAAGCCTTGGCGCGTTTCGACTGCATCGTCACCTCCCTTTCAGTATCGGCGAGGCGAGCCGAGACTCCAGA
>JAKLEE010000392.1 GCA_022703215.1 Spirochaetota bacterium
GCACGCTGATCATGGGCCCCGCCGGCAGCGGAAATCCACCGTCGCCGCGACCTATATGCGGGCGGCGGCCGAGCGCGGGGAGCGGAGCGTCCTGTGTCTCTTCGACGAGAGCGTCCGGACCTGCTTCGCCCGCTGCCGGGGCCTTGGGATCGACATGGAAGGAATGGCCGCTTCAGGCCAGGTTCTCATGGATCACCTCGATCCCGCAGAACGAACACCTGGCGAGATCGCCGGGCTCATGGTCCGCCAGGTCGAGGAGCGCAACGTGCGGCTCGTCGTCCTCGATACCCTGAACGGCTACCTCCAGTCCGCCGCGGAGGAGCCCATGGTGCTGCTCCACCTGCGGGAGCTGCTGACCTACCTGTCGCGGCGGCAGGTCGTGACGATCCTCATCCTCACCCAGCACGGCATCCTCGGGGCGGAAATGGCGACGCCGATCGACGTCAGCTTCCTCGCCGACAACGTCCTGCTGCTGCGATTTTTCGAGGCGGAGGGAAGCATTCGGCAGGTTCTCTCGGTCGTGAAGAAACGCGAGGGAAAGCATGAGCGGACGATCCGCGAGCTGTGGCTCGATGGCGGCGGGATCAACCTGAGCGAGCCCTTGACCGACTTTTCCGGCCTGCTGTCCGGCGCACCTTACAAAGTTGGTGCGGCAGACGGCCGAGGATGATGGCGGGGCCGCTCCCGGGCGCGTCGAGCGACAGAGGCGCGGACGAGGAGCGAATCCTGGTCCTGACGCCCACGGGCCGGGATGCCGCCCTTGCTGCCCGGGCACTTGCCGCGGCGCGTCTGCGTTATACCAAACTTCACTGGGCCTGACCGATGGTAGCCCAGGATCTGGTTGCGATGGATCGGATGCGGCCGGTTTCGGCGGTGAGCTTTCGCCAGACGTCGCAGCAGGTGTCGCGGATGCCCTCGTAGCTGTCGAACACCCGGTTGGAGAGGTAGGTCTGGCGGAGGTACTGCCAGACGTTTTCGGTGGGATTGAGCTCGGGGCTGACCGGCGGCAGGAACAGCAAGGTGATGTTGGCGGGAACCTGGAGCTTGCCGGTGGTATGCCAGCCGGCCCGGTCGAGGACGAGGGCGGCGTGGGCGCCGGGAGCGACGTTGGCGCTGATCTCCGCGAGGTGCTTTTGCATCGCCTCGGTGTCGGCGCGGGGCATGACGATGGCGGCCCCGGCGTCGCGGCCCGCGCAGACGGCGCCGAAGACGTAGGCGTTGGCGTAGCGCTGGTCCTTCGGCTGGCGCGGACGGGTCCCCTTCCTCGCCCACTGATAGACGAGGCCGTTCTTCTGTCCGACCCGCATCTCGTCCTGGAACCAGACCTCGATCGGCGTGCCGGGCTTTTTGCTTACGATCTCGCCGAGGCGGAGCGGGAAGTTTTTTTATGCGCCGCCATGGCTTCCGGGTCCTGCGCCGGATGCCTGGGCCTGGCGCTGATGTGGACGAAGCCCCGCCGCTTGAGCAGCCGGCCGACCGAGACCTCGTCCAGATCGACGTCGAAGCGCTCCTTGATCACCCGCCGCAGATCGGCGCAGCGCCAGCGAACGACCCCGTCCGTCTCGAGATCCGGACCGGCCTCGACCAGGCGGCCGATCTCCTCCTCCTGCGCCTCCGTGAGCTTCCGCGCCGGCCCGGGCGGCTTGACGTTGACAAGCCCCTCGGGGCCAAGCGCGTTGAACCGGTGCACCCAGTCGCGCAGCGTCTGCCGGTCCATCCCGCCGATCCGCGCCGCCCGAGCCCGGTCGGCGCCGTCGTACACCGCCGCCAGCGCCAGA
>JAKLEE010000393.1 GCA_022703215.1 Spirochaetota bacterium
GGGGTGTCGAACTTCCGCGACAATTCCACGCGCACGCGCTTCAGCTACTCGAGCGCCTGCGACCTCCTCGGCCTCTACGTGCAGGACCTGGACGAGGGCAAGAGCCAGATCGCCCACGGCGAGACCGTGCGCGAGACGGCGAACATGATCAGCTTCCTGACCGAGGCCATCGGCATCCGCGACGACATGTACCTGGGCGAGGGCGACAAGTACCAGCGCGAGGTCGGCAAGAGCCTCGACGACGGCGTGGCCGCGGGCGTACTGCCCGACCGCCCGACCATCGTCAACCTCCAGTCCGACATCGACCACCCCACGCAGTCGATGGCCGACCTCCTCCACCTGGCCAAGCACTTCGGCGGCCTCGACAAGCTCAAGGGCAAGAAGCTCGCCATGACCTGGGCCTACTCTCCCTCGTACGGCAAGCCGCTCTCGGTGCCGCAGGGCATCATCGGCCTCGCGAGCCGCTTCGGCATGGACGTGACGCTCGCCCACCCCGAGGGCTACGACCTGATTCCCGAGGTGGTGGAACTCTCGAAGAAGCAGGCGAAGGAATCCGGCGGCTCGTTCAGCCACGTCAAGTCGATGGACGAGGCCTTCAAGGACGCGGACATCGTCTACCCGAAGAGCTGGGCGCCCTTCCACGTGATGCAGCAGCGCGTCCCCCTCCTCCACTCCGGCGACCAGGCCGGCCTCAAGGAGCTCGAGAAGTCCTGCCTCGCGAACAACGCGAAGTTCCAGGACTGGGAGTGCACCGAGGAGAAGATGAAGCTGACGAAGGGAGGGAAGGCGCTCTACATGCACTGCCTGCCCGCCGACATCACCGGGGTCTCGTGCAAGGCCGGCGAGGTGGCCGCGAGCGTCTTCGACCGCTACCGCGACGACACCTACCGCGAGGCGAGCTGGAAGCCGTACATCATCGCGGCCATGATCCTGCTCGGCAAGCGCAAGGACCCGGCTGCCACCCTGGAAGCCCTCCTCGAGCGCGCCACGCCCCGCACCGTATAACAAGAAACCACGGAGACACGGAGATTAGGAGGAAAGAAGGAGGAAGCAGGATCAGGGAAATGGAAAATTCCCATTTTGCCCCAATCCTGTTCCCTCTCGACTCCCTCCTGCCTCCATGCCTCCGTGTCTCCGTGGTTGATATGCATTGATGAAGCATTACGCGCTGAAGCGGGCGGGGATGGCGCTTTTGGCCTGGGCCGTCTCCGTGCTGGCGATCTCCACCATCCTCAACGCCTCGCTCGAGGCCACCGCGCGCGCGGACATCCTCGAGAGCGTCCGCGCCATGGTCGGCGCGAGCACCGAGGCGTCGAGGGGTGGCAGGAGCGTCGAGGATTTCCGCGCCGACACGAAGATGGCGCTCGAACGCGCCTACGGGCTCCACCTTTCGCTCCCCGCGCGGGTGCTCAAGTCCTGGTGGCGCATCGTCAGCCTCGACCTCGGGACGGCAGGCACGGCGTTTTCGGGCACCGCCGCGCGGCGGACCAAGGTGCTCGAGGCCTTCCGCTCGACGCTCGTCCTCTTCTCCCTTTCGACAGCGCTGTCGGTGACCGCGGGGCTCGCCCTCGCGCTCGCCGCCGCGTCGAAACCTGGTGGTCGCCTTGACCGCCTGCTCTCGCGCGTCGCCGCCATGATCCACGGCGCGCCGACCTGGTGGGCCGGCGCCTTCCTGGTCATGGCCTTCTCGCTCGAGCTCCGCATCTTCCCCTTCGGAGCGCTCGCCTCGGTGCCGCCTCCGGAAAATCCCTTCCTTGC
>JAKLEE010000394.1 GCA_022703215.1 Spirochaetota bacterium
TACATCCGCTTCGACGACAACGCCTGCGTCATCATCGACGCGAACAAGAACCCGAAGGGCAAGCGCATCTTCGGGCCCGTGGCCCGCGAGCTCCGCGAGAAGGACTACATGAAGATCGTGTCCCTCGCGCCCGAAGTCCTGTGAGGAGACCCGATATGGCCGAGAAGAAATTCAAGCTCCGCAAGGAGGACCAGGTCCAGGTCATCGCGGGCAAGGACAAGGGCAAGCAGGGGAAGGTCGTAAGGATCATCCGCGAGAAGGACAGGGCCATCGTCGCCGGCGTGAACATGGTCAAGAAGGCGCAGAAGAAGCGCAAGCAGACCGACCGCGGCGGCATCATCGAGATCGAGGCCCCGATCCAGATCTCGAACGTCATGATCGTGTGCCGCAAGTGCGGCCCCACGCGCATCGGCTACAAGATCGAGGGCGACACGAAGAAGCGCGTGTGCCGCAAGTGCGGGGAGGCTCTCTGATATGGCTGAGAACAAGACCCCAGACGCCGCCGCCGAGAAGAAGGCGAAGGCCATAGAGGCCGCCGCCAAGAAGAAGGCGGCCGCCGAGGCCAAGAAGAGCGAGGGCGGCTCGGCGCCGCTTCCCAAGGGCTACGTGCCCCGGCTCAAGAAGATATACCGCGAGGCGGTGGCCCCCGAGCTCAAGAAGGAGTTCGGCTACGCCTCCTCGATGCAGGTTCCCCGCTTCGTCAAGGTCATCGTGTCGATGGGCGTCGGCGAGGCCAAGGAGAACAAGAAGATCCTGGACGCCGCCGTCGAGGACCTCGCGCAGATCACCGGCCAGCACGCCGTGAAGACCAAGGCGAAGAAGTCCATCGCCACCTTCAAGATCCGCCAGGGCCAGGAGATCGGCTGCAGGGTCACCCTCCGCGGCCACATGATGTGGGAGTTCCTGGACAGGCTCATGAACGTCGCCCTCCCCCGAGTCAAGGACTTCCGGGGAGTCAACCCCAACGCCTTCGACGGGCACGGGAACTACTCGCTCGGCCTGAACGAGCAGATCATCTTCCCGGAGATCGACTTCGACAAGATCGAGAAGATCATGGGGCTCAATATCGCGATCGTCACGACCGCGAGGAACGACAAGGAGGCGAAGAGCCTCCTCGGCAAGATGGGCATGCCCTTCAGGAAATGAGGAAGGTCGAAACATGGCGCGCAAGGCGATGATTCTTAAGTCCGAGAAGAAGCCGAAGTATTCCACCAGGCTCGTGCGGCGCTGCAAGGTTTGCGGCCGGGCGCGCGGGTACCTGAGGAAGTTCGACATGTGCAGGATCTGCTTCCGGAAGTACGCTTCCGAGGGCCTGATCCCCGGCGTGACGAAGTCGAGCTGGTAGGAGGAAGCGATGAGCGTAACCGATCCCATCGCGGACATGCTGACCAAGATCCGAAACGCGAGCTCCGCGCGGCACGAGAAGGTCGACATCTCGACCTCCAAGCTCAAGCTCGAGATCGTGAAGATCCTCAAGACCGAGGGCTTCATCAAGAACTTCAAGAAGATCCAGGCGGAGGGCTCCAACGTCATCCGCGTGTTCCTGAAGTACGACGACGAGAACGACCCCGTCATCCACGGCGTGGAGAAGGTGTCCCGGCCCGGCCGGCGCGTCTACTCGGGCTACAAGGAGCTTCCCCGCGTCTTCAACGGCTACGGCACCCTGATCGTCTCGACCTCCGAGGGCGTGACGACCGGGCGCAAGGCCGTCGAGAAGAAGGTGGGCGGCGAG
>JAKLEE010000395.1 GCA_022703215.1 Spirochaetota bacterium
CGGCTCGCTCTCGGTCTTGGCCGAGGGCATCGGCGAGGTCGGCGTGCGCTCGGTGCTCTGCTACGAGACTACCGACCGCAACGGCCCGGCCGGCGCGAAGGCGGGGGTGCGCGAGAACGAGCGCTTCGCCGAGGAGGCGGACACGGCCCGCATGCCGCGCCTGCTCGCAGGCGGCGCCCCCCTCTTCGCGGCCATGATCGGCGCCCACGCGCCCTTCACCCTCGAGGACGGCACCCTCGACGCGCTCGGCGCCCTCTGCAAATCCAGCGGCCGCCCCCTGCACGTCCACGTCGCGGAGGACAAATACGACGCGGTGGAGTCGCGCGCGCGGCGCGGCCTCGACCCGCTCGTCCGCCTGGACCGCCACGGCTGCCTGCCCGAGGATTCCATCGTCGCCCACGGCCTCTGGCTTTCCCCCGAGGAATTCGACCTGCTCGAGGAACGCGGCGCCATGCTGGCCCACAACGCGCGCTCCAACATGAACAACGCCGTGGGCTACCAGGGGGCGCTTCCCTCGCTCCGCAATTGGATGCTCGGCACCGACGGCATGGGCGCCGACGTGCTCGAGGAGTTCAAGTTCGCGTTCTTCAAGCACAAGGACTCGGGCGGCCCCCTCTGGCCCGACGCCTACCTCAAGGCCCTCGGCCGTGCGGGCAATTTCGCCGCCCGCGTGCTCGGCGTGGAAGCGCTCGAGCTCGTCCCCGGCGCGCCCGCGGACCTGGTGCACTGGGACTACCCCGCCCCGACCGCCCTCGGCGCCGACAACCTGGCCGGCCACCTGGCCTTCGGGCTCTCGAGCCGCCACGTTAAGTCCGTCATGGTCGGCGGCCGCTTCGTCATCGAAAACAAGGTTCCCGCCTACGACGCCGAGGCCCTCGCGGCCCGCTGCGCCGAGGCGGGCGACCGGCTCTGGAAACGAATGACCGACATGGAAAGGAAGGCATGAACATGGATTACTCGAGCATCAAGGCCGCCGCGGCCAAGCACCGCGACTGGACCGCCCGCGCCCTCTCCGAGATGATCAAGGTCCCCGGCTTCTCCGGCACCGAAGGCCCCCGCGTCCAGCTGATCAAGAAGCTGGCCGAGGAAGCGGGCATGGAGGACATCCGGATCGACGCGCTCGGCTCGCTGCTCGGCCGCGTGGGGACGGGCCCGAAGAAGCTCGTCTTCGACGCCCACATCGACACCGTCGGCGTCGGCGACCCGGCGGCCTGGAAGACCCCGCCGCACTCCGGCCTCATCGAGGGCGGACTCGTAAAGGGCCGCGGCGCCTCCGACCAGAAGGCCGGCATGGCCGGCATGGTCTACGCCGGCAAGCTGATGAAGGACCTCGGCCTGCTCGAGGGCTGCACGGTCTGGTTCGCCTTCACCGTCATGGAAGAGGACTGCGACGGCCTCTGCTGGAAGCACCTGATCGAGGAGGACAAGTTCGTCCCCGACTTCTTCGTCTCCACCGAGCCCACGAGCTGCCGCCTCTACCGCGGCCACCGCGGCCGCATGGAGATCCAGATCGAGATCCGCGGCGTCTCCTGCCACGGCTCCGCTCCCGAGCGCGGCGACTCCGCCGCCTACAAGGCCGCCCGCGCGGCGCTGGCCATCGAGAAGCTCAACGAGCGCCTCCTCCCCGACGACGACAAGTTCCTCGGCAAGGGCACCATCACGGTCAGCCAGATCAAGGTCCAC
>JAKLEE010000396.1 GCA_022703215.1 Spirochaetota bacterium
CCGCATGCAGCGGCTGATCCAGGATCTCCTCGACTACTCGCGGGTCACGACCCGCGGCCGGCCGTCCTCGCCGCTCGACGCGCACGAGGCGCTCGGCGTGGCGGTGAGCAACCTGCAGGCCGCGATTCAGGAGGCGGGCGCGATCGTCACCAACGGCGAGCTGCCGCGGATCCTCGGCGATCGCATGCAGATCGCGCAGCTGTTCCAGAACCTCGTCGGCAACGGGATCAAATTCCGCAAGCCGGGCGAGCCGCCGCGCGTTCACGTGCGCGCGGAGCGCGGCGAGGAGCAGCCCGGCTTCTGGACGTTCAAGATCGAGGACAACTGACCTGCCCCCCATCACTGGACGGCTGATAATGTGAGTCCGGTGATGCATCGAATAAACTCTCTCGGAGTTTTGTTGTCCAGCGAGCTGTGGGGACGGACTTCGTTGTAGTCGATGCGGTGCGCCTCGATCTTCTCCTTCGCGTCATTCAGGTTCAGGAACCAGTTCTCGCTCAGGCACTCGTCCCGGAACCTCCCATTGAAGCTCTCGACGTAGGCGTTCTCCACGGGCTTGCCGGGCTGGATGAAGTGCAGCCCGACGCCCCGCAGGTACGCCCAGGCGTCGAGCGCACAGCTGCGGAACTCGGGTCCGTTGTCCATCACGATGGTCTCGGGCTTCCCGTGCAACCCGATGAGGCGATCCAGAACGCGGGTGACTCTTTGCGCGGGCAGCGAGAAGTCGACCTCGATGGCGAGGCACTCGCGGGTGAAGTCGTCGACGACGTTGAGCGTCCGGAACTGCCGCGCGTTGACGAGCGAGTCGGAGGTGTAGTCCATGGACCATCGCTGGCCCGGGCGCGTGGGCGCGGGCAGGACGACGCGCACCGCCGCCGCCAGCCGCTTGCGCTTCTTGCGCCGCACGGCGAGCCCCTCCTCGCGGTACACGCGGTAGACGAGCTTGTGATTCACGCTGCGGCCCTCCCGCTTGAGCAACACGTGCAGCCGCCGGTAACCCCAGCGCGGGCGCGCGGCGGCGAGCTCCCGGAGCTTCTCCCGCAGGCCCTCGTGCTTCGGCCGACGACCGCGGTAGTAATACGTCGCCGGCGCCAGGCCGACGACGCGGCAGGCCCGTCGCCGCTTCATCGCGAACGTCGACCGCAGCTCCTCGACGGCCGACCTGAGCGCGGCGGGCCCCTTCATTTTTTTCCGAGCAGATGCCTCAGCGCCTGATTGTCGAGCGTCAGGTCCGCCACCAGCGTCTTCAGCCGCTGGTTCTCACCCTCGAGCCCCTTGAGGCGCTTCGCCTCGTTGACGTCGAGCCCGCCGTACTTCGCCTTCCAGCGGTAGAACGTCGTCTCCGTGATGCCGAGCCGCCGCAGGAGGTCCTGCACCTTCGCCCCGGCCTCGGCCTCCTTCAACACCGCGATGATCTGCTCCGTCGTGAACCTGGTCTTCCTCATGGGCCCTCCACTCTCCAGTGAAGGACTCACATTTCAAACCGTCCAGTTTTCGGGGGGCAGGTCACGGCGATCGCCGATTTTTTCCGCGACGCGCACAGCCTGATCGCCCGCGGCGTGAACCGGCTGCTCGAGCGCGAGAACCACGTCTACGGCGAGCGGTATCGGGCGGAGGAGTGCGTCGACGACGCGGCGGCCCAGCAGAAGCTCGTGTACGCCATGGCCA
>JAKLEE010000397.1 GCA_022703215.1 Spirochaetota bacterium
TCGTCGAGTTCATCAAGGGCGGCATGGCGAACCTCTCGTTCGGCATCTTCCTGCCCTTCCTGATCGCCGCGGCCCTCAAGACGGCGCAGGGCTCCTCGACGGTGGCCATCATCACCACCGCGAACATCATGGCGCCGATGCTGGCGCAGCTCGGCCTCGACCCGGCCCTGACGGTCATCGCCATCGGCGCGGGCTCCATGGTCGTGTCGCACGCCAACGACAGCTATTTCTGGGTGGTCTCGCAGTTCTCCGGCATGCCGGTGAACACCGCGTACAAGGCCTACTCGTCGGCCACCGCGGTCGAGGGCATCACGGCCGCGCTCGTCGTGGCCGTCATGTCGGTCTTCATGTAAGGGAACGGGATGGAAGGGCGCGAGGGAATGGAGCGACACGCCGCGCTGCGCGCGGACGCGGAGGCGATTTTCCGCGCGGCGGTGGCCAAGGTCGACCCGCGCGCCCTCATCCGCTCCACGCTGTCGCTCGATGGCTCGCGGCTCGTGATCCGTCCACCGGACGGGACGACCGCGGGAGCGGGGGGCGTGGACGCCGGGGCTGAGGCCGTCTACGACCTGGACGGCTTCGAGCGCGTGATGGTGCTGGCCTTCGGAAAGGCCGCGTGCCGCATGGCGCTCGGCGTCGAGGACGTGCTCGGCGGGCGCCTCTCGGGCGGCGTGGCCGCGGTCAAGAAAGGCTTCGCCGAGCCGCTCGAGAGGGTCCGCGTCATGGAGGCAGCGCACCCCGTGCCGGACGAGTCGAGCGTGGACGCCGCCCGGGCGGTGCTCAAGCTCGCCCGCGAGGCCGGCCCGAAGGACCTGGCGCTCGTGCTGGTGTCGGGCGGCGGCTCGGCGGTGCTCTCCGCGCCGTGGAGCGACCTGCTCGGCGGCATCACCCTGGCCGACAAGCAGGCCACCACGCGCGAACTCCTCGCCTGCGGCGCGGACATCCGCGAGAT
This sequence comes from Spirochaetota bacterium, assembly GCA_022703215.1. Classification (GTDB taxonomy): domain Bacteria; phylum Spirochaetota; class Spirochaetia; order Treponematales; family UBA12059; genus JAFGNN01. The sequence goes on from JAKLEE010000397.1 coordinate 953, forward strand.
CAACACGGTGCGCAGGCACCTCTCCTCGGTGAAGGGCGGCAGGCTCGCGGCGGCGCTTTCGCCCGCGAGCTCGGTCACCTTGATCCTCTCGGACGTAATCGGCGACGAGCTTTCTTCCATCGCGTCCGGGCCGACCGTGCCCGACGCGAGCACCTGGCAGGACGCGCTCGGCATCCTCGAGCGCTACCGCATCATCGGCAAGGTGCCGCCCGCCGTGCCCGCCTTGCTCCGGAACGGGGCGGGCGGCATGCTGGCGGACACGCCGAAACCCGGCGACCCGGTGTTCGAAAAGGTACGCAACTTCGTCATCGGCTCGAACCGCGTGGCCGCGCTCGCGGCCGTCGAGGAGGCGCGCGCGCGCGGCTACGAGAGCCTCTATCTGGGCTCGCGCTTCGAAGGCGAGGCCCGCGAACTGGCGCGCGCCTGGCTCGGCATGGGCATCGAGGCGGCGAGCCGCGGCGCGCCCGTCGGGGCGCCGGGCTGCATCATCGGCGGCGGCGAAACCACGGTGACCATCCGGGGCGAGGGGCTCGGGGGCCGCAACCAGGAAGCGGCGCTCGCCTTCCTCATCGGCCTGTCGGAAAGCCCGGCTGAATGGGCGCCGCGGCTCTGCTTCCTGTCCGCCGGCACCGACGGCAACGACGGCCCCACCGACGCCGCGGGTGCCTTCGCCGACCTCGAGATGCTCGAACGCGCGCGCGAAGCC
>JAKLEE010000398.1 GCA_022703215.1 Spirochaetota bacterium
CATGTCGTCGAATGCCCCGTCGATCTGCTCTTCCACGGATTTTCCCACGTTGCCGACGCAAAAATTGAGGAAGACCCAGTCTCCAGCGGCGACGTAGCCCGAATACGCGTAGTCCTCGTGGACGTCGCCCCGTTCGATGCCGTTCGGCATGCGATGCTCCTTCGTGCCAGATGCTTTGGTGCCTTTGCGTGAAAGCCATTTAGGTTCGCTCCCGCACCAAGCCATCAAGGCACAAAGGGAGGGACAGTAATTCGAATAGCTTTCCGTCGTGTCTTGGTGTCTTGGTTTGAGGATATTCTTCAGGATTTTCCCCGGGCGGGCTGCGCGCCGAACTCTCAGGCCGCGCCGCCCGGACCGTTCGGGGCGCCGTAGGCTCGGGGCGGCTGCGCGCGGCCCCCGCCCCCTTCCTCAGTCCCCTTCCTCAGTCCCCTTCCGCGGCCATCGCCTCGAGCGCGGCGTCGAGGATGGTGCCGTCGTGGACGAGCGAGGCGGCGGCGGCGATGTCGGGATACATGACGCGGTCGGCGTCGACGCCGGGGACGACCGAGCGGAGGGCGCGATACGCCGCGGCGCTGGCGGGCGAGAGGGCGTCGGGTCCGCCGCGGAGGTCCACGGCCTGGCAGGCTGCCAGGAGCTCGATGGCCAGGGCGTCGCGGGCGTTGCCGAGTATCTGGCGGGCCTTGCGCGCGGCGATGGTGCCCATCGACACGTGGTCCTCCTGGTTGGCGCTCGAGGGGATCGAGTCGACGCTGGCGGGGTGGGCGAGGACCTTGTTCTCAGACACGAGCGCGGCGGCCGCGTACTGCATGATCATGAAGCCGGAATTGACGCCGCCCTCGCGGGTCAGGAAGGCGGGGAGGCCGTTCGAGAGCGCGGGGTTCACCAGGCGCTCCGTGCGGCGCTCGGATATGTTCGCCAGTTCCGCGAGCGCGATGCCGAGGTAGTCCATGGCGAGCGCGACGGGCTGCCCGTGGAAATTGCCGCCGGAGATGATGGCGCCTTCCCCTTCGTCGGCCGCGATGACGCCGGCGACGGCGTCCATGTCGGGGTCGTCGGAGGGGAAGATGAGCGGGTTGTCGGTCACGGCGCCGAGCTCGCGCGAAACCACATCGGCCACGTGCTCGATGGCGTCGCGGCTGGCGCCGTGCACCTGGGGGACGCAGCGGAGGGCGTAGGCGTCCTGCACGCGGAGCTCGCCCTGGCGCGTGGTCAGGCGGGAGCCTGAGAGGAGCGCACGGAGGAAGGCGGCGGAATCCTCCTGTCCCGGCTGGCCGCGGAGGGCGTGGATGCGGCCGTCGTAGGCGTCGGTGACGCCGCGCAGGGCCTGGTGAGTGAGCGAGGCGACGACGTCGGCCGTCCGCGAGAGGGCGAGGGCGTCGTGGACGGCGAGGGCGGCGACGGCCGTCATGGCCTGGGTGCCGTTGATGAGGGCGAGGCCCTCCTTGGCGGCGAGCTCCACGGGCTCGAGGCCGGCGGCCGCGAGCGCGTGGGCGGCCCGCTGACGCACGCCGCGGACGCGGACCTCGCCCTCACCGATCAAGGCGAGAGTGAGATGCGACAGCGGTGCGAGGTCGCCCGAGGCACCCACTGAACCCTTGGACGGCACGCACGGC
>JAKLEE010000399.1 GCA_022703215.1 Spirochaetota bacterium
GGCGCCGATGTCCTTGTCGCGACCCCCGGCCGCCTCCTCGACCTGGCCAAGCGGAACGCCGCGCGCCTCGGCGCCGTGGAGTACCTCGTGCTCGACGAGGCGGACAAGATGCTCGACCAGGGCTTCCGCGACGAGCTCGGCTCCATCCTGGCCCTCCTTCCGGCCAAGCGCCAGACTCTCCTCTTCTCGGCGACGCTCGTAGGCGGCATCGAGGCGGTGGCGGCCGCGGCGCTCCGGAATCCCGCGCGCCTCGCCCTCGACCTGCCCGCGCGCGAAGAGCCGGCCGACGCGGGCGGCTCCGAGGGACAGGACGGCGCGGCCCCCAGCGGTGTCGCGCAATCTGTCGCGGCTCTGGGCGGCGCGACCCCGAGCGGCGCCGTACCGGACGGAGCGACCACGGGCGCCGCACGGGAGGGAGAAACCGGCGACGCGGCGACGCTCCCGGACGGGATCGAGGAGCGGGTCTATCTCGTCGGCGGGGAGGAGAAAGGCCCCTTCCTCAGGCGGCTCCTCTCGGGCGGGCCGGGCTTCGAGCGCGTCCTCGTCTTCGCCTCCTCGACGAGGAGGGCGGACAACGTGGCGAGGAAGCTCCTGAACAACGGCGTCGCCGCGGCCGCCTTCCACGGCGACCTGAGCCAGGGCGCCCGCGAGAAGGCCCTGGCCGCCTTCAGGCGGGGCGAGGTCCGCGTCCTCGTCGCGAGCGACCTCGCCTCCCGCGGCCTCGACATCGAGGGCCTGCCCTGCGTCGTCAACTACGAATTGCCGCGCTCTCCCCTCGACTACGTCCACCGCGTCGGCAGGACGGGCCGGGCCGGCGCACGCGGCCTCGCGGTGTCGCTCGTCAGTCCCGAGGAGGAGGCCCAGCTCCGCCTCATCGAGAAGCGGCTGGGCCGGAGGCTGCCTCGGGCCTAGTCCGTCGCCCGACGCTTTCGCTCGGCGCCGCTCCTAGGGCGGTCCGCGAATCGCGTCCTGGCGCCTTGCGCGCGCCGGCCGCGGAGCTGATACTTAGTGGGTACGCGGATGGCGCGCGGCCAAGGCGCGCGAAAAAAAACGTCCCGGCGGCGGCGATGCAAAAGATCGAAACAGGGTCGATGGACGGGATCGAAGCGAGGATCTACGATACCTTCTCCGAGGCCGACTTCGCGGCGTTTCGCCATGCCTACGCCGCCCTGCTCGATGGCGGACGGGAGCAGGTCGCCACTTCTCCGCGCTTTTTCCGCGCCCTGAGCGAGGGCAACCGCGCCGTGCTGGGGCCTTTCGTGCTCGTCATCTACCGCGACGGCCAGCCCGAGGCCATGGCCATTGGACGGCGCGAGGCGCGCGAGATCGATCTCCGCGTCGGCCTCACGGCCCTGTCCCGTCCGCGGCGGCGCTGCCTGGTGGTGCCCGAGGGCGGCGTCCTCGTGAAGGGAGGCTCCGCCTCCGCGGCGCTCAGCCTGTGGAAGGCTCTTCTCAAATGCCTGGCTCGAGGGTCCTTCGACGCGGTCGCCACCTGGCACCTCAGGGAGATCGAGGCCAAGCCCGAGGGGATCGTGGTCCTGGCGAGCGGGGACGTGCTGATCGCGTGCGACCGCAAGAAGGTCAAGACGAACCTGTTCCTGGTCC
>JAKLEE010000004.1 GCA_022703215.1 Spirochaetota bacterium
CCCCGCGGGACGGGGAGGGATGTGGCAGCCCCGGGAGAAGCGGCGGACGCCGGGGCCGCGGGAAGCGCCGCGCCGCCCGGGCTTGCCGGAGGAGGCGACGCCTCCTGGGCGCCGGCATGCCAGACAAGGAGGGCCATCGCGATCGCGAAGAGCGGGGGACGGAGCTTGGCGAACATCGGACGGACTCCTTACCTTGCGAGCGCTATCGAGAGCGCGGTGGAGAGCTTCAGGACGTCATCGTTGCCCTTGCGGACCCGGTCGGCGAGCACGGCCGCGACGCGGGCGAGCACCTTGATCCCGGCCCCGGGGTTCTCGCGGCACCAGAGCGAGAAGTCGCCCCGCTCGATCTGCCGCACGGCGCAGTCGGTTCGCGCGACGACGGTGGCGCTGCGCGGGTGGTCCGCGAACATGGCCATCTCGCCGAAGACCGCGCCGCCGTCGGACTTGAGGCGGTTCATCGACTTCTCGGCGGAGCCGAAATCGTGGCGCCCCGTCTTGAGGGTAAGGCTGCGGGTGATGTCGACCTCGCCCTCCACGAGTATGTACATGGAGCTCGCGCTCTCGCCCTCGCGCATGATCACTTCCCCGGAACGGAGCAGGCGCAGGACGCTCAGCGCCTCCAGTCCGGAGAGCTCAGGCGCGTCGAGCCCGGCCAGGATGCCGAGCGCCTTGAGCGGGTGTCCCTCGCGCCGCTTCATGGCGTTTCGGTCCCCGCGCCGCCGATCAGGAAGGCAAGGTCTCCTTCGCGGATGGCGTAGCCGGCGCCCGGATCGAGCCGGACCTGCTCCTCCCCGGACCCTTCGGCCTCGAGGTCGATGTCGGCCTCGCGGAACTTGCGCTTGATGAAGGCGTCGATGGCGCTCGAGTCGTCGGAAAGGATGTCGTCGAAGGAAACGCGCTTTTCGCGCGAAAGCACGCCGACCAGGCAGCCTTTCCCTTCCTTGAGGAACCAGGCCGACGCGTCCGCGTAGCTTTTGCCCCGCAGGGAGGCGGGGAAGGGGGCCTGGCGGATGCGGGGGCCGTTCCACGAAAGGAGCGAGCGCACGGCGCGCGGCACGCCCGGCTCGGAGGCGCCCGCGGCCAGCATGAAGCTCGAGAGCTCGCCCTCGAGGACGATCTCGTCCACCCGCGCGCGGCGGAGGTGCTGTTCGCTTTCGGCGCGTATGATCTGCGCCGAGACGCTCAGGTCCTGGTTTATGGACTTGACCGCGAACGCCGCGAGGATGACCCGCTCGTCCGCGTTCGCGAAGCTCGCGCCGCCGGTCTCGTCGGGCAGGATGACCACGCTCGACGCCGCGCCGACGGCCGCCTTGCGGAGCGTGGCCTCCTGGGTGAAGTCGCCGCGCACGAAGCGGAGTTCGAGGCCGGGGAAGGAGGCGCGGAGCGAGTCGAAGGCTTCCGGCTCCATCATGTTGACGAGCACGACGGGAACGCGGCTTTCCTGGGCAGCGGCCTCGAATCCGTTGAGGAGGCGCGAGCCGTCGCGGTTCCAGCCGAGGACCGCCCGGTGTCCGCCGAGATGGATGTCCCTCAAACCCTTGCCCTCCTTGATTCGCCGGTCGACGAAGATGGCGGCTATGGTACCCGATATCAGCGACGAGAGGACGACGCTCGAGACGATCATGACGATGCCGAGCGCCTTGCCCAAGTCGGTCTGCGGAGCCTTGTCGCCGTAGCCCACGGTCGCGAAAGTGACCACGGCCCACCAGAGTCCGTCGAAGACCCTCCTGAACATGGAGCCGGAACTCCGCTCGATGGCCCAGACGGCCAGGCCGAAGGTCGCGACCAGCGAGGCCGCGGCCAGCGCGAGGCGGGGCAGGTCGCCCGGGGGCAGGAGCCTCGGAAGGCGGCGTCGGCGAGGCCTGGGGCGGCGCTTGCCGTCCGCGCGGAGGCCGCGGGCGTCGTGCGGCGTTTTCGACAAGGCGCTTGAAGCTCGGCTCATCCGCTCGCCTCCCCGTATCCAGTATCGGCGAAGCGCGCCTCCTGCTATACTCCGCCCGATGACAGACCTTGTGCACTTCCCTGACGCGCCGACGCGTCCCGTCGTAGTCGCCGAAGGCGAGCGCTGGCTCGTGGTCCGGAAGCCTGCCTCGCTGCACACCGTCCGCTCGGGAAAGGAAGGCGACGACGAGCCGTCCCTGGCCGGATGGCTCGAGCGCGAGCGCCCCGCGTGCGCTTCCGCGGGCCGGCCCGGCGAGGCGGGACTCCTCCAGCGACTCGATTACGGCACCTCGGGCCTCGTGCTCGCGGCGAAGGACCCCGGGGCGTTCGCGGAACTTTCCGCGGCCGCGGCCGCGGGACGTTTCCGGAAGTCCTATGTCCTCGTCTGCGCGCCGGCTCCGGGCGGGCTCGAAGGCTCGCGGCCTGTCTCAGCCGCCCCGTTCGGCGCGGACGCGGAGCTTTGGAACGCGGCGATCGCGGCGGGAAAGCCCGAGGCGCTCGCGGGTTCCGCGGGACCCGGCCGGGCCCTCTCGGTGGCCTCGCGCTTCCGCGCCTACGGGCCCGGCGCGCGCAGGGTGGCCTGCCTGGCCGAAGGCGCCGAGCCGGGCCGTTCCCGAGACTGGACGGGCGACGCCTACTCGACCCTCATCGAAGCGCTGCGCGCCATGCCGGACGGCAGCCTTCTCGGCGTCGCGAGCCTCGCGCGGGGCTTCCGCCACCAGGTCCGGGCCCATTTCGCCTGGATCGGCCTGCCCCTCGCGGGCGACGCTCTCTACGGCGGCCGCGACGACGCGCGGCTCCGCCTCCACGCGGCCGTCCTGGAATTCCCCGACCCTGAAGGCGCCGCCGCGCGCGTGCTCGATCCTGTCGTTGCCTGCGGGTCGCCCATCGGTTAGAATCGAGGAATGAGCGAGCCTTCGGCCTTCGACGACCTGGTCCGGGAGCTTTCCCACGAGGAGCGTCGCGACCTGCTGCACCGGATCCGCGGCGCGGCCAAGGTGTCCGAGGAGATCCTCTTCCGCGACGAGGAGGCGGGCCTGCCGGCCATCGACTACGCCGCGCGCTACCGCGAGCTGGGACTGCTCGCGCGGATCGTGGTCACCCTCCGCTCCTTCTTCACCGGGCTTCCGCGGGACGAGGTGCTGAAGGCCCGCATCCTCGAGGACGTGGCGCGCCGCGTGGAGCTCCGTTCGCCCGGGCTCGTGGACGCCCGCCGGGGCGTCCTGCTCGAGCGCTTCGCCGGAGAGCTCGCGAGCCTGCGCGACGGGTCGCGCTGGTTCGTCGACTACCTCGACCGCGCGCTCGAGAAGGACAAGGGCTCCTTCTACGCCTTCACCGGCTCGGTGCTGCTCGAGGGCGTCCACCGCAGGCTCTGGGAGGATGCCGATCCCTTCGCGGTCGCCAGCAAGGATTCCTCGCTCGACGAGGCGGCGGTCAGGGCGACCGTGTGGTCCATCTACGAGGACGCCCTCTCGTCCATCGCCGAGGCGGACCGCCGCCAGGTGTACGCCGACCTGCGCAGCCTCCTCTTCCTCAGGCGTCTCGCGACCTTCCTCTTCGACCGCGCGCTCTCGGCCTTCGAGACCGACGCCGCCGGACGGCGCTCGGCGGTGCTCGCGGTGCTCAAGGACCAGCTCGCGGAACTCGCGTCCGTGCTCGCCTCGATGGCGCAGCCTCCCTCGCTCAAGCTCATGGAGAGCCTCCTCGTCTTCGCCTCCCGCGAAGGCTTCTCGCGCGGGGACTTCGACGCGGAAGGCGAGCTGGGCGGCCTGCTCGGCAAGGCGGACCTGGCGCTCTCTCGCGTGCGCGCCTTCAACCAGCGCGTGCCGCTCGTGCTCATCGTCCAGCTGGCCGCCGGGGACCCGAACTGGCGGCCGCGCGAGGCTCCCGGGGCGGAGGACTGGTTCGCGCTCTTCAGGCAGTTCTGGCGCGACCGGCTCGAACGCCGCCTGCTCGCGTTCGCCAACCAGCGGAAGGCCGAAGCGCTCTTCCGGGAGGTCGAGCAGTTCGCCGGGCAGGCCCCGGCCTTCGACCACATCAAGCTCCAGGACGGCGACCACGCCCCGGGCCTGCGGCTCGCCCCGGTCATCGCCTTCCTGGCCGGCTTCTACCGGAACGTTTTCGTGCCCCTGCTCAACCGCCCGCTGCGCATCGTCCTGCTCGACGGGGAATTCTACAAGAAGGACAATCGCGTCGAATACACCGAGGCCTACAACGTCCTGCTCAGGCTCGACGAGAACGCGCGCGCCCTCGACCGGCGCCTTTCGCCCGGCGGCGAGCTTTCGGAGTCGTGGATGCAGGCCCGTGCCGAGATGGGCCACCCGCAGGTGCGGTACCGCCGCATCCAGGGCGCCCAGGCGCTCGCGGCCAAGGAGGCCGAAGACCTCGTGACCGGCGCGGTCGCGGCGCTCCGCTCGATGTCCGAGGTGCTGCGCGGCATCATGACCAACGAGGTCGGGGGCAAGTACGATTCCCTCGCCAACCTCCACTACCTCGAGGGACGCGCCAACAAGGAGTTCCTCGAGTCGCTCGAAACGGCCCGGGGGAAGATCGAGCGCGCCCTGTCCATACTCGACGAGCTTTCGAGCCTCGACCTGGGGAACGGCGCGTGAGGCTCGAGCGGATTTCCCTCGACGCCGCGCTCCGCTCCTCCGGCCTCGCCGCGTTCCGCTTTCCGCGCGCGGACGGCCTCCGCGACGGGAACGCCCCGCTCGCCGTCCTTTCGCTGCGCGAGGCCGGCTCCATGCTGTTCAGGCACGGCGCCGCGAATCCCGCGCGCGAAGCCTTCTTCCGTTCGCTCGGCGTCGCGGGTTCGCGCGTGGCCGCCGTGGAGCTCGTCCACTCGAAGGACGTGCTCTGGCCGGAAGTGGTGTCCGAGCTGGACGGAAGGAGCGCCGACGGCCTCGTCGTCCGCAACCGGGACCTTGTCCCCTCGGTGACCGTGGCGGACTGCATGCCGATCTGGATCTACCACGAAGATTCCGGCGCCTTCGGCGTCCTCCATTCCGGCTGGAAGGGGACGGGCATCCTCGCGCGCGCCGTGGAGGATTTCCGCCTCCGCCTCGGCGCTGAATCCGGCCGGCTCTCGGTCATACTCGGGCCGGCCATCGGCTCGTGCTGCTACGCGGTGGACGAAGCCCGCGCCCGCTCCTTCGCCGCGGAATACGGCCCCGCCGCGGGCTACCTCGAGGGCGACGGGAGCTGGAGGGTGGATCTCATCGAGGCGAATCTCGCCATAGCCCGGCGGACGGGGATCGGCTCGGCGCTCGTGGTCGACGCCTGCACCTCATGCGACGGGCGGCTCGGCTCGAACCGGCGGGAAGGCGCCGCGGGCGGGAAGGCGCCGCGGGCGGAGCTCCCGTGCGAACCCGTGTTCACCCGGATGCTGGCCTGCGTCGGTCATTTCCCGGCGCTGGAGGACGCGTGATCCACCTGATGCCGCCGCTGGCGCTCGCCGCATTGATCGTCCTCGCGGGCGGTGGGGCCGCCCGCGCCCAGGTCGTGCTCGCCGGCGCCGCCCCGTCTTCCGGTCCCCTGCGCTACGTGGAACGCGGCGACTGGTCCCGCTACGACGACGGGCGCTACGTGGGCCTGACCCGGCGCGAGACCCGCGGCGTCCTCGATGCCGCGCCCTTCGAGGGCGGGGTGGAATACCGGGGCGATTTCTACGTGCTCGAGGAGACCCGGCGCGACGAGTCGCTCTCGGCACGTGCCGTCGACGAGGTGCTCGGCGCCGCGTGGCGCGTCGGGAACGACGGGCGCTGGATCATGCTCGAGGATTCCGGCTGGCCGTCGCTCCGCGGGGTGCCCGCCTTCCCGAAGGAAGCCGTCCGAGTCGGCGAGCGTTGGACGGCGGAAGGCCTGCGGGTTGTCGATCCGGGGGGCGAGGGCAAGCCCACGCGGGTGCCCGTGCTGGTCCAGTACGAGTTCAAGGGCGAGCGCGAATACCGCGGCGAGCGCGTCCTCGTCGTCTCGGGGAAATTCGCCACGCGCTATCGCGGCGGACAGGATCCCGCAGGCGACAGGGCGCTCGAGGGCGGCGCGGGCACGCACGATTTCGAGGCCCTGGTCGGCGCGGAATCGGGGCGCCTCCTCCTCCTCCGCGACAGCTTCGACGAGACCTGGACCTACGCGGGCAAGCGCACGGTCCGCATGAAGGGCTTTCTCCTGCTGTTCTACGAAGGCGCCGCGCCCATCGACCGCGTCGCGCTCGCGGACGGTATCTCGGCGGCGCTCGGCGAGCGGCCGGTGTCCGCAGCCCCGGACGCGGAAGCGGCCGTCGGGAGCGGCGCCGGGTCGGGCGAATTGTCCGCCGGATCCGGGACGGGCGCGGGAGCGGAAAGCCCGGCGGGCGGCCCCGCCTCCGGCGCGGAAAGCGCGGCCAGCAAGGCGGGCTTGCCGGCCCTCGCCGAGTATCCCGAGGCGGGCCTCGAGCTCCGGGAGCTCGAGCGCGGGCTCTCCCTGACCATCAAGGACCTTCGCTTCGTCGCGGACTCGGACGAGCTTTTGCCCTCGGAGAAGGGCCGGCTCGACCTGGTGGCGGCCGCGCTCAAGACCGTTCCCGGGCGGACCTTCCTTGTCGAAGGGCACACCGCTTCCGTCGGCCGGGCTGCCGACGAGCTCGCGCTTTCGGAGCGTCGTGCCAGGCGCATCGTGGACGAGCTGGTCGCGCGCGGGCTCGAGGCCCGGCGCTTCGTCTGGCGCGGCCTCGGCTCGACGCGCCCCCTCGCCCCGAACGACACCGAGGCGAACAAAGCCCTGAACCGCCGCGTCGAGATCACCATCCTCGAAGACTGACGCCCCGGGATTGAACCACGGAGGCACGGAGGACACGGAGGTAAGTGGGAGGAGATCGAAAAACGAGGAGGCGCAGTGAATCGCTCTAGCCTCTTCCCTCCCGCTTCCCTCCCAAGCTCCGTGGCTCCGTGGTTTCTTCAGGGAAGGGCGGTCAGCGTTCGCCGAGGAGGGCCTTGAGCTCGCCGATGTCCTTCACGAGGCGGGTGCGGTCCAGGTTCTGGAAGCGCTTGGGGACCATCTCCTTCGAGGTGCACTCGAGCACTGCCACCAGGTTCTGGAGCTCGATCTCGTGGGGGTACGCGGGCGGCACGAAGTCGGCCATGGTCTCCTCGAGGTCCTCCTTCGTGACGAAGGTCCGTCCCTCCATCGCGGCCTTGAACTTGGCGCGGATCAGCACCGCCTCGAGGTCGGCTCCCGAGAACTCGTGCTTGAACTTCCGGAGGAGCTCCGAGGGCGCGAACCTGCGGATCGAGAGGTCGAGCTTGCGCACCAGGGTTTCGAAGAGCGCTTCCTTCTCGGCCTCCGATTCGGGGTAGAAGAGCGCGAGATGCTCCTCCGCGCGGCCCTGGCGCTTCAGGTCGATGGGAATCAGGTCGGGCCGGCAGGTGATGAGGAACCAGATGATGCGCCCGCGCAAGCTCGTGTCGCCCATGAAGCTCGCGAGCTGGGCGAAGACGCGGTTCGAGGTGCCGGAGTCGCCCTCCTGGTCGCGGTTGCCGAGGAAGGCGTCGGCCTCGTCGATCATCACCGCAACCGGCGCGAGCGCCTTGAGGATCGACAGCACCTTCTCGAGGTTGGCCTCGGTGGTGCCCTGCCACTTCGAGCGGAAATTCTTGAACTTGACCATGGGCACGCCGATCTCGCCGGCGAACGCCGTCACCATGAAGCTCTTGCCGGTGCCCACCGGTCCCGCGATCAGGTAGCCCATGGGCAGCACGTCGAGCCTGCCCTGCTTGAGGGCGCGCGCCGCGTGCTTGAAGCGCTTCTTGACGAACTCGTGCCCCGACACGAACGAGAGGTCGTGCTCGGTGTCGAGGAACTCGAGGAGCCCGCCCGCCTCGGCCTCGACGATCTCGCGCTTCCGGGCCTTGAGGTAGTCCATCGAAATGGGCTTGTCCTCCTGCCAGCTCTCGGCCGCCAGGCGGTTCAGGTTGACCAGGTTGAGGCCGGCGGTGATGGCCGCCACCGTGGACGGCTCCATACCCTTGTCGAGCAGCAGGGTTTCCTTCGACTCGAGGAATTCGAGGAAGCTGCGGCGCACGGTCTCGTCGGGGATGGGAATCTCGACCTTGACGGTGGTCGGGCTGCCGACGATGCGCGGCGAGATGTCGGCCAGGTTCTCCGAAAGCAGGATGACCGACACGTCGCCCTGGGTGAACACGGGGTCGTGGCTCCAGCGGTTCAGCGTGACGAAGCAGTAGCGGTCCGCGTCGTCGAGCCGCGACACCTCTCCAGCGGGCACGACGGTCTCGGCGTAGTCGATGATGAGGACGATGCGTTTCTTGTGGGGGATGTTGCGGAGGAAGTAGCGCTCGAGGAAGCGGAAGGCCTTGAGCGGCTCGGACGAGAGCAGGTCCTCCTCGGGCGTCTCCGGGAATTCGGCGAGCATGGCCTTGAGGTAGTCGCGGCGCATTTCGGGCGTGCAGAAGGTCACGCCGCTCGAGCGGTCCCAGAACACGATGATGTCGCGGTTGCCGAAGAGGACCTCGGACACGTACTCCTGGATCTTCACGAAGATGAACTCGCCCTCGTTCATCTTGTGCGGCAGGAAGTCGCGGATGTTCCCGTGGACGATGTAGAGGTTCGCGGTCTTGGAAAGGTACTTGTAGGACAGCTCCTGCGCCCAGGCCGGCAGGATCTTGATGAACGGCAGGTTCTTGACGATGAGCTGTTCCTTCATGGGCCCTCCGCCCGAGCAGTATGCCGCGCCCGGGGCGGGGAAGCAAGCGCGGGCGGCCGCGCCCGGGCAAGGCCGCGACGGGCTCTGCGCCACCTCCGTGCCACTTCCGCGACTTCCTTTGACGCCCCGGAAGCGACGCCTATACTCTACGGCACGGAGGATTCCATGGCCGTCCCGAGCTTCATCTACCGATCCGTCGTCAAGCTCTTCCCGCGCGCCGCCGTGGAGATCAAGTCGGGCACCCGGCGCGAGACCTGCGCGCTCGAGCTCGTCGGCGAGGAGGGCGGCACGGCGCGCTACGTCGACAAGGAACGGCACGTCGAGCTCCTCGTGTCCTCGATCGAGCGCACGGGCGGAACGGCCTGGAAACTGCGCCTGCGCAACCTCCGCGACCGCTCGGTGCGGGTGACGCGGCTCAGGCTGCCCGCGTGGAACGGCCTCGACGAGCTCCTGCCCGGCGTCGATCCCGCGCGCGTCTCCTTCCTCAGGAACGGCTACCAGTCCTGGTCCACGGTCCGCAGCTACCGCATGACCGAGAAACCCTTGAGGCCGCGCCTCAGGCTCGTCTCGCTCGTCACCTCGAACCTGGCCAACCTGCCGTCGAATTCGCCCGGCGAGCTTTCGTCGGAGATGTACACGGTGGTGGCTGACCTCGATTCGGGCAATTCCGTGCTGGTGGGCCAGACGGGGCCCTTCGACCAGTTCCTCTACATTTTCCTCCACCTGCTGCCCGGCGGGCCGCGGCGCTCCTTCTTCGAGCTGGTGTACGACTTCGGTCGCAAGGTCCTGCCCCCCCGCGCGGAGCTCGCGCTCGACGGGCTCTGGTTCGCGAGCGGCCGTCCCGAGGCTGTCGTGGACGGCTACTTCGACGAGCTTGCGCGCGAGTCCGGCTATCGCCGCCCGGAGCGGAGCCCGCTCGGCTGGTGCTCCTGGTACCAGTACTACGACCGCATCGACCCGGACCGGCTCTACCAGAACCTGAAGGGGGTCAAGGAGAGCGGCCTGCCTTTCGACTTCTTCCAGATCGACGACGGCTGGCAGAAGGGCATCGGCGACTGGCTCGAGACCCGCCCGGCCTTCGAGGGCCGCATGAAGGAGCTCGCCGACGCCATCAAGGCCGCCGGCCTCCGGCCCGGGCTCTGGTTCGCCCCGTTCGCGGTATCGAGGATTTCGACCTTGTTCGGCGAGCACCCGGAATACCTGCTCCGCGACGAGCGCGGCGCGCCGCTTCCCGCGGGCTACAACCCGATCTGGAAGGGCATCTACCACGGGCTCGACGTGACGCATCCCCGCTTCCGCGAGTACCTTTCCGAGATCGTCGACCGTATCGTCAAGGAATGGGGCTTCGAGTACCTCAAGTGCGACTTCCTCTTCGCCGCCTGCCTCCGCGGAGGGAACATGCACGAGCTCGGCCTCTCGCGCGCCGAGGCGCTAAAATCCGGAATGCGCCTGATCCGCGAGCGCGCCGGCGCCTCGACGACCATAGTCGGTTGCGGCATGCCCCTCTCGGCGGGCATCGGCACCGTGGACGCCATGCGGATCGGTCCCGACACCGGCGATTTCTGGATACGCCTCGAGGGCAAGCTCCTCCGCACCGGCGCCATGGTGGGCTTGCGGAATTCACTCCGCGCGACCCTGGTCCGCGCGCCCATGCACGGGACGCTCTGGACCAACGACCCGGACTGCGTCATGGCCCGCCGCAAGGACACGAAGCTCGGGCCTTCGGAGCGGAGGGCCCAGTTCCACGCCATCGCGGTGTCCGGCGGCCTCGTAGCGGTCTCGGACGAATGGGCCAGGCTCGACGAAACCGACGTCGCGGAACTCCGGAAGCTCGCCGAGATTTCCGCGGAATGCTCCCGGGGGCGCGCCACCGCGCTCGACTTCATGGAACGCGAAATCCCCGAGCAGTTTCACAACGACGCGGGGTGGATCGCGTTCTTCAACTGGGACGCCCCGGTCCGCTCGAAGCGCTACGACCTTGCGGCCTTCCATGGTCGCGATCCGCGGGCCCTCGCCCTCGTGGACGCGACGTCGGGAGAGCGGATCGAACCCCTGCCGGCCGTGCTCGAGCTCGGGCCCATGAAGGCCCGCTCCTCGCGGCTCTTCCGCGTGGTCCGCGGCTAGCGGCGTTCCACCCGGTGCCCTTCCGGGCGCCGCGGAGGGGCCGCGCGCGTCAGTTCGTCAGGCGGATCGACGGGACCCCCGCGTAGAGGAACGAGGCCATGATGTTCCCCGCGAAATTGGCGGCGGCATGCGCGGCCACGGCGGCCGGCAGCCCGCCGCGTTCGTACGCAAGGTCGAAGATCACGTTGTTGACCGTGACGCCCGCCACGTGGACGAGGATCTGCTTCCAGTCGAGCCCCCGTGCCAGGTCGGTGGCCAGGTGCATGCCGGCGAAGAGCCCCGAGTCCACCAGGGTCGCGGTCGGGCCTCCGAGCGCGCGCGCGAGCTCCTCGTGCAGGACCCCGCGGTAGACGCCTTCCTCGCCGAGGGCGCCGAGCGCGTTCCCGCTCAGGAAGTACAGGGAATGGGACAGCCAATAAACGACGGGGGAGCGCCGCTCCTCGCCCAGGTACCATTCGCCGGTCTTGAAGGGGCTCGTCGCGGAGGGCTCGGGCGAAAGGGCCCATTGCCCGGCGACCGTGGCCAGGGTGACGCCGACCGCGCCCCAGAGCAGGGGCTCGGCGTAGCGGTCCGGATTGAACGGCTGGGCGAGCAGCTCGAGCGCTCCCCGGCGACTGAAGCCGTCATCGCCCCAGGCCATGGAACGTTCGCGGATGGCCGCGTAGGCGTCGTAGGACTTGAACATGGCCAGGTTGTTCTTCGCCCAGTAGAACCACTGCTGCCCGCGCGAATAGAGGCCGCCGGCCTCGGCCGCGATCCACTCGCCGCCGAGCAGCGCGCCGCCCGCGAGCGTCAGCGCGACTGCGTCCGGGCTTCCCGCCACGAAGAGGTTGATGCTCGACAATTCGGTGATGGAAGAGGAAAGGATCTGGTCGCGGATGCCGTACTCCCCGTCGGCGCCGAGCGCCAGGGACCCGAGGAAGTTGAGGCCCACCGTCGAGAAGGTGAGGCCGAAACCCACAAGGTCGGCCATGAGTACGTCCTTCGCGGCGTCGCCGAATACGTAGCTTGATGAATCCGGGCCCGCGGGGACTTGGGCGGCCGCGCGCGGCGCGGATACGGAGAGCACGGCGATGCAGGCGAGCAGGGCGGCAAATCCGCCCGCGGCGGGGCGTGGCCTACCCGGAATCTTCCTGACACTTTTCATGGTTGAAGCTCCTCCGGACGGGGCGGCGCGTCGAGACGCGGTCTCCCGTCGACGGATGGATACTGCCGCCTCGCCGCAGGGTAGCGCTATCGGCCGAACGGTGGATTTCTCCCGGGCCGGGACCGAATCTGCCCTTCGGTGGAGGCTTGTTCCCCCGAGGGGGCGAGCGCCTTGAGCAGGGAAAGCTTGGTATTGGCTCCGGTTTTCCGGTAGACGCTCAGCACGTGCGTCTTGACGGTGCCATGCGAGACAAAGAGCCTCTCGGCGATCTCGCGGTACGAGAATCCGTCGAGCAGGAGGGCCGCGACCTCGCGTTCCCGCTTCGACAGCCCGAATCCGTCGAACGACGCGTCATCCGCGGCGACGGAAGCGGCCGCGCGGGATGCGGTATGGTTCGTCGCGGTTTCCGCGCGGCGGGGAGCCTGGGTCCCCAGGTAGGCAAGTCCGACGAGCGCCGCGAGCAGCGGCATGAAACGCGGCGGATCGAAACCCATGAGCGTCCGGGGCAGCTGGAGCACGTCCGACGCCACCACGAGGGGGAAGATGAGGGCGAGGGGCAGGGCGCTCGCGCGGGCGAAGCGGGTCCAGGTCGCGTCGTTGCGCGGCCGCGCGGTGCCGGCGTCGCGGCCGAGCCTGGCGAGCGCGAGAACTGCGTCCAGTACGACGAGGGCGAGCGCCGCGACGTGGAAGGCCAGCGCGGCTGTGAAGGCCGGCGGGGGCAGGGGGAGGTAGAGGAGGAAGGGGAGGGAAACGCCCGTCGCCGCGAAAAGCGCCGAGAGCGCGTCGATCGCCCGCTGCCCCCGGCGCGGGCCGAAGGTCTTGAAAAAGCGCGGGATGGAGAGGATGAAGACCGGGAAGGTCGAGAGCGAAAGCGCGTTGAGCGCACGGTAGCCGCCGTCCGTCCGGGCGGCGTCCGGGAGCGAGGCCCCGAGCGAAATGCTGAGCGAGACTGCGGAAAAGCCCGTGAACAGGAGCAGGAACCAGAAGGTCCGCGCTTCGCGGCGGCGGAGGTAGCCGAGCAGGATTCCGAGCCAGGCCGCGAAGCTGAGGCCATAGCAGCTCAGGTACCACAGGTTCGCGAACAAGCGCGTTAACCCGGCCTCAGGCCCAGCGCGAGAGGATGCCCAGGTAGCGGTCGCGCACCTCGCCCGCGACGTCCCGCCACGAGCGGCAGAGCGTGGCCGAGGCGCCGAGGCCGACCCGTTCGAGGAGCGGGCGGTCCCGCAGGGCGCCGATGACGGTCGCGGCGTAGGCTTCGACGTCGTCGGGGGAGAGGAAGCCGTTTTCCCGATGATGGATGACCTCGGCCGCGGTGGAGCCCTCGAGCATGACCGAGGGCGCGCGGTAGGCGGCCGCCTCGCGGACCACGAGCGGCGCGTTGTCGTACTTGGACGGGAAGAGGAAGATGTCCGCCCGGGCGTAGATGCTCTTGAGGAGCTCGCGGTCGTGTATGACGGGGTGGAAGATGACCGACCTATCGATGCCGAGCTTCGCGACCAGGTCCTTGAGCTGCTCCTTCGCGTAGCCCTGGCCCACGAAGACCATGCGGAAGCCGGGGACGGCGGCGATGACGGCCGGCAGGGAGCGCACGAGGAATTCCAGGTTCTTTTCAAGTATGTGCTGGCCCACGAAGAGCCCCATCGGAAGCTCCGCCTCGAGGCCGAGGTGGCGCCCGCCCGCCGCGGCCGGTTCGTCGACCGAGACCGGAGGCTGGAGGTCGATGCCGTTCTCCACCACCTGGTAGGGACCGCGGTAGCCGTACTCGCGCAGGGTCAGCGCCACCGACTCCTGCGGCACCCAGACCTCGTCGACCGAATGGAAGAAATCGACGATGCGGTCGACCTGCTCGTTGACGATGGCCTTGACCGGGAAGGCCCGCATCAGGTCCTCGCGGAATTTCGAGTGGAAGGTGGCGATGATGGGAATGCGCTTCTCGCGCGCCACCTTGAGCGCGGCGCGCCCGGCCCCGAAGGGCGAATGCGCGTGCACCAGGCTGAAGCGCCGCTTGCGGAGGATGTCCTGCAGCTTCGCGTCGAAGTCGGGAATGCCGATGCGGTAGGGCGGCCTGACTATGGTCGGCACCGAGAAGTAGCGGATGACCGGGAACGGCTCGGCGTCCTTGTGCCCGGGGAACCAGGGCGTGACTACGTAGGTGGGGCCGAGGATTCGGTTGAGCCAGAACGCGTAGTTGCGGACCGTGAGCGTGACGCCGTCCATGATCGGCAGGTAGCCGTCGTTGAACTGGCCGACGATGACGTCTTTCATGGGACTCAAGGTAGTCGCCTCCGGATGAAGGGGTCAAGCGGCCGTCGCGCGGCTGCCGACCGCTTGCGCGCGCGCCATTTCTCGTGCTATCCTTGGACCAATCCCAGCACGAGAGGTTGCGCACATGGCATACAAGATCACCGACGCCTGCGTGAACTGCGGCGCCTGCGAGCCGGAGTGTCCGGTCGAGGCCATTTCCGAGAAGAACGATCTGCGCTGGATCGATCCGGACAAGTGCACCGATTGCGGCTCCTGCGCCGCGGTCTGCCCGACCGAAGCCATCATCCAGGGCTGACCCTTCACCGGGGCTGCGCCCCATTGAAGGCGACGAACCTGGTTCGTCGATTTTTGGGGAAGCCCCGTCGGGTACGTCAAACCGCGTCCGGCGCTGACCCGGACGCGTCGTTCGCGGCAGTGAGCATTCCATCGGCGACGGCCGTCCCGCGAGGGGCGGCCGTTCCATTTCAGGCGCCTTTCCTGGCCAGCCTTTCGCGGTCGCGTCTCTGCCGCGCCGCGAGCTCGAGGACAAGCTTCTCGGTGGCGTCCCAGCCGAGGCAGGCGTCGGTGACGGACAGCCCTGACGCGAGCAGGTTCCTCGGGGCCGGGTGCTGGCGTCCGGCCTTCAGGTAGCTCTCGATCATGAGGCCGCGAATCGGCACGCCGCGTCGCCTGAGGGCCAGGGCCTTGAGGGCGATGCCGCGTTGGCGCTCCGGCTTCTTGCGCGAATTGTCGTGGCTCGCGTCGACGAGCAGCGAAGGCAGGAGCCCCATGGCCTCCATCGAGGAGGCGACCCGCGGCGCTAGCGATACGTTCGGACCGTCCTTGCCGCCTCGCAACACCACGTGGGCGGCAGGATTTCCCGCAGCCTCCGACTCGACGAGGCGGCCGTCCTTGCCGATGGCAAGGGAGGTGCCGGGACGCACCGCGGCGAGCACCGCGTTGACCGCGGCCGCAGGGTCTCCGTCGAGCCCGTTCTTGAAGCCGACGGGACAGGGAATCAGGGCGGCGGCCTCGCGGAGCGAGGGAGACTCGACCGAGCGGGCGCCGATGCCTGCCCAGCTCACGCAGTCGATCCAGTAGGGCCACAGGAAGGGGCTCACCAGTTCGACGGCCACGGGAACTCCCGCGGCCAGCATACCCGTCAGGGCGCGCCGCGCCTCGACGATGCCCTCGGCGCTTCCCTTCGTGCCGTCCAGCCAGGGGTCGCGCGCCAGTCCCCGCCAGCCGAGGCTGGTGCGGCTCTTCTCGACGAAGCCGCGCGCCACTACATAGGCCTCGCCTGCAACCTTGGCCGCCAGCTCGGCCAACCTGGCCGCGTAGACCGCGGCCTCGTCGGCGTCATGGATCGAACAGGGACCGACCAGGAGTAGGAGCCTGTCGTCGCGGCCCGCGAGAATCTCGCGGACCACCGCGCGGCTCGATTCGACGAGGGCGCGGGATGAGGCGGGCAGGGAATCCTCGCGGGCCAAATCCCCGGGACTCGGCAAATCGTTGCGCGGCACTCGCGTTCCTCCGTGTCAGGGGAGGGCGTCGCGCTCCACCGGAAGCGTCATGCAGCGCGCGCCGCCGCCGCCCCGGGCAAGTTCCGCGCCCTCGAACCCGACCGCCAGTCTACCATATTTGAAGGGATCGTCGCCCCCCCCGATGAAGTCCCTGGCGGACTTGATCGCGAAACCGGCGGCATCGAGGGCCTCGAGAGTCCGCGGGTTGCATGAGTACATGAGTATCTTGCCCGGCGCGAAGGCGAAGCTGTTCGCGCCGCTCAGCCACTGCTCGCGGTCCTGCTGGACCGGATCCGAGCCTCCGGTGACGACCGGCTGGAGGTAGAGCCCCGCTTCCGCGAGACCTTCGAGCAGCGAGGGCAGTTCGCGTACGCCGGTTCTGCCCTGTGGATCGGCGTCGAGCCGGACGACGCGGCAGCGGCGGGAGCCGAGTATGCTCCGCTCGTGAACCAGGCACGCGTCGCGGTCGATCATCGTGAAGACCATGTCCAGGTGGATGGTCGCGCGTTCTTTCGGCAGCTCCACGGCGAAAACGCTTACCGGGCGTCCGGCTGCCGCTGCCAGGGCCTTGCCGAGCGCGTCGACCGCCCGGGCGCTCGTGCGTTCCGAGACGCCGATGGCCAGCGTGGCCGGTCCGAGTACCTGGACGTCGCCGCCCTCGAAGGAAAATCCCTCCGAGCGCAACCCGGGACCATCGAGGGAGAGCTTCGCGGCGTCGAGCGCCGCCGGGCTGCGGAATATGGCGCGGTCGATGAGGCTTTCCGGATGGCGTACGTCGAAGCGCATGGCGCAGGCGGCGGGCTTGTCAGCGAAGACGAAGCCCGCGTCGCGCATGAAGTAGAGGTTCGGCAGGGGGCTGAGGTCGAAGCGGCGACCGGAAAGCAGGGACTCGACGCCGCCGTGCCGGGCCGGAAGCCCCTCGATGACGACGCGCGCGAGCTCCGCCGCCTCCATGGCCTCGAGTTCCTCGCGCCGGGCTTCGGCGCCGTAGAAGGCCAGCAGGGGGTCGAGGAAATCCTTGCGGGCGGACGCATCGGAGAGGGCGCGTGCGAGCAGGTCCCGCACGTCAGATACCTCCGCGACGAGCGAGAGGAAGGCGCTCAGCTCCGCGTGCTCGCGCTGCACGATTCCGAGCGGCACTATGTCGTTGTACAGGTCTTCCTCGGCGCTCTGCGGGCTCATCGCCTCGACTTCAGCCCCCGGGGCGTGGACGATCACCCGGCGCAGGCGCCCGATTTCAGACTGGATGGCAGGACTCTGGGCCATGGCTCCCCCTCGACAGGCAAGCATAACAGCGTGCCCCGGAAGCTACAAGTAATATCTTTGCCAGCAAGGGTTTGTGCAGGTCCCGGACCGGGAAGTCGAAAGCCGGGCGACACGGATATTCTTGCGGCGCTCCTGCAAGCGGACGGCGTCAAGAGGGCGGCGCGGGCCTCCGCGTTCGATATTTATGCGAAAGCCGTCGTCGCGGAAGGGCAGCGAGCTTCCGCCCGGGTCGCGAAAAAAGTCATGAAGGGCCGGTCCATGGAGTCTGGGGGGAAGAAGCGGGCCGAGCCCGGAGGCTCGCGTTGCGCGCCCCGGCGGGCCCGCCCGCCTCATCGCGGCGCGGAAGCGTCGTCGCTGCGCTCCGACGGCGCCGAAGGCCTTTCGGCCTTCGGCGATCTAAAGGAGAGGGCTTCCGCGATCAACCGAAACCTGAAATGCGAAACGTGCCTTTATGTCAGCTGCAACCTGTCGTGCTTCCGCACGTTTCGCATTTCAGGCAGGTGCCGTTGCGGACGAGGGTGAGGTGGCCGCAGACGGGACAGGGGTCGCCCTCGTAGCCCTTCATGCGGGCCAGGCGAGCGCCGCTCGGCGCCTTCTTTTCTGCCTTCGGCGCCTCGCCGAGGGCTGCGGCGGCGGCCTTCGCCTCCTTGACCGCGGCCTTGCCCGCCTTGACGAGCTCCGCCGTCGGGCCGTTGCCATCGGAATGGCCGTTCCGGCGCCAGGTCTGCGTGGCGGTGGCGTCCAGGTCCTCCGGCTTCACCTGCCCGAGGTCGTCGCGCTTCATGTAGGCGATGGCCAGGTCGCGGAAGATGTAGTCGAGCACGCTGGTGGCCATGCGGATGCGGTCGTGGCCCTGCACCATGCCGTTGGGCTCGAAGCGCGTGAAGGTGAAGGCGTCCACGTACTCCTCGAGCGGCACGCCGTATTGGAGCCCGAGCGACACGGCGATGGCGAAGCTGTTGAGCAGGCTCCGGAACGCGGCGCCCTCCTTGTGCATATCAAGGAATATCTCGCCGAGCGAGCCGTCCTCGTACTCGCCGGTGCGGACGAAGACCGAGTGGCCCGAGATCTTGGCCTTCTGGGTGTAGCCGGCGCGGCGGTTCGGAAGGGGGTGGCGGCTCCCGGCGGCGGGCCTGAGGGCCTGTCCCTGTGCCTTGGCAGGCGCCGGCGTTTCGTCGGTCGCTAGTCCTCCGGCCGCCGGATCCTCGAACTCGAGGGCCATGATGGAGTCCGCGATCAGGTCGGAGCCCGGCGCGAGGGCCGAGAGGGGCTGCGAGAGCTTGGAGCCGTCGCGGTAGAGCGCGATGCTCTTGAGCATGCTCCGCCAGGCGAGCATGTGGGCGCCTTTGACGTCCTCGATGGTCGCCGAGTTCGGCATGTTGATGGTCTTGGAGATGGCGCCCGTGACGAAGGGCTGCACCGCCGCCATCATGGAGACGTGGGCCTCCCAGGC
This sequence comes from Spirochaetota bacterium, assembly GCA_022703215.1. Classification (GTDB taxonomy): domain Bacteria; phylum Spirochaetota; class Spirochaetia; order Treponematales; family UBA12059; genus JAFGNN01. Next base: position 18,396 of record JAKLEE010000004.1, read on the forward strand.
TATCGAACGGGTCCCCTTCTTGCCGGAGGGCGTGGCGGTGTCGAAGACGGGCAGGTGCTCCGGCTCGAGGCCGGGGGCGCCCTCGAGGCCCATGGTGCCGCAGGCGTACTCCTCTGCGGCCTCGATTTCCTCTTCGGAGAAGCCGAGGTGGCGGAGCAGGCTGAAGCCGGGCAGTTCGCGGGTCGCCGCGGGTATGCCGAGCGCGTCGAAGGCTTCGGCGCCGATGGTGGCGGGCACGAAGATGCCGTCCAGCGAGAACGAGTCCCTGATGGCCTTCTCCGCCAGGGCGAGGGCGTCCTCGCCCATGCCCTTGGCCGCGAGCGCCTCGTACGAGGCCCCGGGAGCGCCCTTCAGGGTGCCCCGGCCGACGGCGTACGCGATTATGGCCTCGGCGGCCTTCTTGCCGTAGCCGAGCGCGGCCAGGGCCGGCGGCACGCTCCGGTTGATGATCTTGAAGTAGCCGCCGCCCGCGAGCTTCTTGAACTTCACGAGGGCGAAGTCGGGCTCGACGCCGGTGGTGTCGCAGTCCATGAGGAGGCCTATGGTGCCCGTCGGCGCGATGGCCGTCACCTGGGCGTTGCGGAAGCCGTGCTTCGCGCCGAGCTCGAGCGCTTCGTCCCACGACGCGCGGGCGGCCTCCACGACGTTTGCGGGGCAGGCCTCCGCCTTGAGGCCCGCGGGCGTGACGGTCAGGTTCTCGTATTCGGCCTCGGGCGCGTCGTATGCGGCGCGGCGGTGGTTGCGGACGACGCGGAGCATGGGCTCCTTGTTGGCCTCGTAACGGGCGAAGGGGCCGAAGCTGGCGGCCATGCGCGCGCTCTCGGCGTAGGCTTCGCCGGTCAGGATGGCCGAGAGCCCGGCGGCCAGGGCGCGGCCGGACTCGGAGTCGTAGGCGTGTCCCGAGAGCATGAGCAGGGTGCCGAGGTTCGCGAAACCGAGGCCGAGCGTGCGGTAGTCGTAGCTCCGCCGGGCGATCTGGCGGGAGGGGAACTGGGCCATGACCACGGAGATCTCGAGGATGACGGTCCAGATCCGGATGGCGTGGCGGTAGGATTCGGCGTCGAAGCGGCGCTTCTTCTCGTCCCAGAACTGGACCAGGTTGAGGCTGGCCAGGTTGCACGCGGTGTCGTCGAGGAACATGTACTCGGAGCAGGGGTTCGAGCCGCGGATCTCGCCGTCGGCGGGACAGGTGTGCCACTCGTTCACGGTGCCGTGGAACTGGAGCCCCGGGTCGGCGCACTGCCAGGCGGCCTCGGCGACGCGTTCCCAGATGGCGCGCGCTTTCTCAGTCTTCATGGCCTTGCCGTCGGTGCGGCGCGTCATGGTCCATTCGCCGTCCTCGAGCACGGCCTTCATGAACTCGTTGGGCAGGCGGACCGAGTTGTTGGACGACTGGCCGGAAACCGTGTTGTAGGCCTCGCCTTCCCAGGAGGTGTCGTAGGCGGGGAGGGGAACGTCGAAGCGCTCCTGGGCGTAGAGGCGCAGGGTCTGGTGCATCCAGGCGGCGGGTACGCCCGCGCGGAGGGCGTCGCGGACCGCGTCGCGGAGGGCGGGGTTGGCGGAGAATGAGAAGCGGGCTTCGCCCGAGAGCCCCGAGCCTTCGATGGCGGCGCGGACCTTGGCCGCGTGCGAGCGGAGCACGGCGGAGCCGGTCGCGAGGGCCGCAACCTTGTACTCCTCCTCGCGCTTCCAGTCGACGAAGGTCCCCAAGTCCGGATGGGCGGCGTCGAGGATGACCATCTTGGCTGCGCGGCGCGTGGTGCCGCCGGACTTGATGGCGCTGGCGGAGCGGTCCGCGATCTTGAGGAAGGAGATGAGGCCGCTCGAGTAGCCGCCGCCCGAGAGCGGCTCGTTGCGCGCGCGGATGCTCGAGAAGTTCGAGCCCGTGCCCGAGCCGTACTTGAACAGGCGCGCCTCGCGGGTCACCAGGTCCATGATGCCGCCGTCGTTGACGAGGTCGTCGGTGACGTCGAGGATGAAGCAGGCGTGGGGCTGGGGGCGCGCGTAGGCGGACGCGGAGGCGACCACCTGGTCGTTGGACGGATCGACGTAGTAGTGGCCCTGCGCCGGCCCCTCGATGCCGTAGACCGCGTTGAGGCCCGTGTTGAACCACTGGGGGCTGTTCGGCGCGGCCATCTGGCGCGCGAGCATGTACAAGGTCTCGTCGTAGAAGGCCTTTGCGTCCTCTTCCGTGTCGAAGTAGCCCGCTTCCTTGCCCCATTTGAGCCAGGTGAAAGCGAGGCGATGGAAGACCTGGCGGGCGTCGTGCTCGGCGCCGGCCTTCTTCGAGACGCCTGCGAGGCCCCGCTGTCCCTCGGGAACGAAGGCTTCCCAGGCGCGCTCGCGCTCGGCGGGCACGCCGGCCTTGCGGAAGTACTTCTGGGCTATGATGTCGGTGGCGATCTGGCTCCAGGATGAGGGAACGACCACGCCTTCCATGAGGAAGACGGCCTTGCCGTCGGGGTTGCGGATCTCGGAGACGCGCTCCTCCCAGACTATGCCCTCGTAGGGACCCTTCCCGGCCTTGGTGAAACGCCGCTCGATTTTCATACCTGCCTCCGATCAAGCGGCTTTCCGCCGCGCTGAGTGTCCCAACCACATACCACCACAGGTGGTGGTGCAATATCTGGACAGATACTAGCGACAGTAGGGGGAGCGGTCAAGGGGGAAACGCGAGCTTGAAGGTGGCGAAGGGTGGACCCGCCGCCCCGGAGGGCTGGAGGCGGACGAGTTGCCTTTTCCTCCCGCGCCGAGGCCGCATTCCGGTACAATGCGGTGCTGACCCGCCCGGGGGACAGAGCTCGGGAAAGCGCATGCCGGGGCCGGAGCGCATGCGCCTCAAGGGCCCCTCCATTACCGGCCGATACTAGGAGCGACATGAAGACAGTCGCGGTTCTCGACCTCGTGCCCGCCACGGGCCTCGCCTTCGAGCCTTTCGCCGGAGGCCTTTCAGCGTTCGAGCGCTCGCTCGCGGCGTTGCGTTCCCTGCCCGGTCTCGAGCGGGTCGTCGTGCTTGCGGCCGGACTCGAACCGCCGCCGGGCGATTACGAGCTCGTCCGCCGCGCTTCCTGGGACGTTCCGGCCCTCATCGAGGCGCTCGCTGCCGTCGCCGGAGATCCGAAGGCGGCCGACGCCCCGGGCCTCCTCGTGCACGCGTTCGGCGACCAGCCCTTCCTCGACGGGGCCTTCGCCGCGTCCATGGCGGCGTCGTTCGAACGCTGGAAGGCGGAATTCCTCTTCGCCGACGGCTGGCCGGAGGGCTTCGCGGCGGAATTCGTCAAGCCGCGCATCCTCATGGCCCTCTCAGCCATCGCCGCCCGCGAGAAGCTGCCGTTTTCGCGCGACGCGCTCTTCCTGACCGTGCAGAAGGACATCAACTCGTTCGACGTCGAGACCGAGATCTCGCGCGTCGACCTCCGGCCCTGGCGCTTCCGGGCCGTCTGCGACACCCGCCGCGATTTCGAGGCCTCGGCCCGGCTCGCCGCGGCGGCCGGCGGAAGGGTTACGGCCGAGTCGGTGCAGGATCTGCTCCCGCGCCACGAGGAAGTCCTCCGGAACCGTCCGGCCTTTGTCCACGTGCAGGTTTCGGGGGGCTGCCCTCAGGCCTGCGCGTACTGCCCCTACCCGGGTTTCGGCGGCGATGTCACGGCCCGGCGCGACTTCATGGAAGCCGGCCGCTTCGACACCTTGATGGATAAGGTCGCCTCATTCTCCGGCGACGCGGTGGTAGACCTCTCGCTCTGGGGCGAACCTGCCCTGCACCCCGCCTTCGGCGCCCTCGCGGACTCCGTGCTGTCGCGGAAGGGCCTCTCGCTCATCGTGGAAACCGCGGGCGTCGGCTGGCAGGCCGGCGTGGTCGAGGGAATCGCGGAACGTTGGGCCGCTTCCGGCCGCCTCGACTGGATAGTCTCCCTCGACGAGACCGGGCGGGGCGAGTACGAGGCCCTGCGCGGACCGGGCTTCGAGGAGGCGGTCGCCTTCGCGGAACGGCTCGGCATCCTCTTCCCCGGCCACGCGCACGTCCAGGCGGTGCGGATGCTCTCGAACGAGCGCCGCCTCGAGGTTTTCTGGCGGGGCTGGAAGGAGAAGGGACTCGACGTCATCGTGCAGAAATACGACGATTTCGCGGGCCGGCTGCCGGATCTGACGGTCTCCGACCTGTCGCCGCTCGGGCGGCTGCCCTGCCGTCACTTGGCGCGCGACCTCGTCATAGCCCTCGACGGCTCCGTCCTCATGTGCCGCGAGGTGCTCGGTCCCGGGGTCTACCCGGACCAGGCGCCGCTCGGCAACGTGTTCGAGGACTCTCTAGAATCGATCTGGGCGAGCGGCGAAAGCGCCTGGCTCGCCCACGTCCAACGGAAACTTCCCGCCATCTGCGAGCGCTGCGATGAATACCACACCTGGAACGCCTGAGCCCCGGGAGACCGGCTATACGGTCCTGGGCGGCGGGGCGAGGCCCGCTTCATCCTCGCGCATTTCGGTGGTCGTGCTCAACCGTGGCGGCCGGCTCTACCGCGCGCGCCAGCTGCAGGACCTCGAGCGAGCGGGATTCGCGGAAGTGGTGTCGGTGGAGGAAACCGGCGAGGGTCTTCACGAGCTGGAAGCCCTCGCGTCCCGCTACCCCTCGACGCGCTTCGCCGTGGTTCCTCCGGGACTTAGTCCCGGCGAGCGCGCGGGCATCGGCTTCCGCGAGTCTCGCATGCCCTGGGTGCTGCTCCTCTGGAACGACCAGCGGCTTTCCGCGGGGGCGCTTTCCTCGCGTTTCGCCGAACGCCTCGAGGAGCGGTCCTGGCTCTGCGCGACGCCCTGGTTCAGGGGGCCGGACGGCGAGGTCCTGCCCTCCGCGAGCGCGCCCGCGCGGGAAGGCTCGGGACTCAGGGTGCTGAGCCTCGAACCGCGCGAGGACGGCGAGAAAGTCCTGTTCCCGCTCGACTACACGGGTGTCTACTCCCGGGAACGCTTCCTCGCCTCCGGAGGCTTCGACGCCTCCTACAGCTCGCCCTGGTGGCAGCTCGTCGAATTCGGTTTCCGGTGCTGGCTCCGGGGCGAGACCCTCGGATCGGCCCAGGCTCTCCGCGTCGATTACGTGGAGGCGCCGCCGTCCTACGACTCCAGCCCGGGCTGCGATTACCGGCGCTTCCACTTGCGCTGCCTCGCGCCCGCGTATCGCGGCGATTCGGCCCACCTTCCCTGGTCCCGCTTCCCGCGCTTCGCCCTGCGCGGCGGCGTCGGACCGGCGGAAGCGTTTTCCGAATTCAAGGCCGCCCGCGCCTGGGTCGCCTCCAACGCTTTCCGTTTCCGCACCGACGCCCGCGCCCTCGTCGACCTCTGGGAGCCTCTTTCGTGAGGATAGGCATCGTGCTCCAGGCGCGCCTCGACTCGAGCCGCCTGCCTCGGAAGGCCCTGCTGCCTTTCGGCGGCATCCCGATGGTCGAAGCCTGCATGCGGCGCCTCTCGCGCTTTCCGGCGGCGGCGCGCGTCCTCGCCTGCGACGAGGCTTCCGCCGCCACCTTCGCGCCCCTCGCCGCACGCGCGGGCTTCGAGCTCGTCCCGGGACCGAAAGAGGACGTACTCGCCCGCTTCGCCCTCGCCATCCGGAGCTTCTCGCTCGATCGCGTGATACGGGCCACCGCCGACAACCCGTTCGTATCGCCGGAACTGGCATCCATCGTCTCCGACCGGGCCGTCGAAGCCGACGTGGATTATGCGGGATTGACGGGCATGCCGCTCGGGCTTGGCGTGGAGGCCGTGCGCGCCTCCGCCCTGCTCGCGGCCGACGCCGAGGCCGTCGACCCGTTCGAGCGCGAACACGTCTGTCCCTTCCTGTACCGTCGGCCGGAGCGCTTCCGCGTGCTGCGGGAAGAGGCTCCGGCGGAATACCGCTATGCTTCCGGCCGCGTCACCGTCGACACCGCAGGCGACTACGAACGAGCCCTCGAACTGGCGCGGGAAGCCGGTTTCGACCCTTCCACGCGCCTCCTCGTGGCGACCCTCAAGGCCCTGGACTCGGGCGACTGGTCGCTCGTGCAACCTTGGACGGCGGAGTGACCCGATGAAACGTGTGCTGCTCGTCCCCTCGGTCAGGCGGGGCAACGGTTCGGGCCACCTGGTCCGCTGCCTCTCGCTGGCCCGCGAACTCGGTCCGGGCGCCCGGGTTTTCGTATCCCGCGAGGGCGGAGAGGGCTCCTGGAGCCCCGCTGAAATCACGCTCGCCTTTCCCGGCGCCGCCGACGACATCGTGATCGACCGGCTGGAGCCCCGTGAGCGCTTCGACCTCGTGTTGCTCGACCGGCGGGAAACCTCGCTCGAGGAGCTCGGAACCTGGAGCGGACGCGGCCCCGTCGTCGCCCTCGACGAAGGCGGCTCCGCGCGGCGGGCGGCCTCCTACCTGATCGACGCGCTGCCGCGACCGCGCTCGGGCCGCGCGGAGCCCGGTCCCAACCTCTCGTCTCGCGGCTACCTCGACCTGCCCGTCCACCGGCGCGAGACGGCGACGATCGCGCGGAAGGCCCTGCTCGCGTTCGGCGGCGAGGACCCCGCCGGTCTCGGCCCGAAGCTCGCCCGCTTTCTGGTTGAAAAAGGTTTCTTCGAGCCGTCGCGCCTGACTCTCGTTTCGGGCGCCCTGAGCCGTCCCGGTGCCTCGCGCGACTCGGTTCCGCAGGGCATCGCCGTGCTCGGCCCGGTCCAGAACCTCAAGGAGCACCTGTCCTCCTGGGATCTCGTGTTCACTTCCTTCGGGTTGACCGCGTTCGAAGCGTCCTGGGCGGGATGTCTCGTGGCCGTCCTGGACCCGGGTCCCTACCACGCCGCGCTTTCGCGCGAAGCAGGCTTTCCCTCCATCGGCACCCGCGAACCCGACGGGAAGGCACTCGCCGCCCTGCTCGCCGACCTTCCCTCCTTCGCAGCGGCTTCCGCGCGTCCCGCCCCCCCCGCGCGCGAAAGCCTCGCCGCCGCCGTCGGATCGCTCTCCTCGAAGGCCTCAGGCGTGTGTCCGGCCTGCGGATCGGGCGACCGTGCGGACCTCGAGCGCTACCCCGACCGGAGCTATTTCCGCTGCCGCAAGTGCAACCTTCTATATATGGAAGGATTCGCCGACAAACCAGGGCGCTACGCCAAGAGCTACTTCTTCGAGGAATACCGCGCGCAGTACGGGCGCACCTACCTCGAGGACTGGCCGAAGCTGACGGAGCTCGCGTCCTCCCGCCTCGACCTCGTGGACCGCCTGGTCCCGCGGCGGGAAGGGAAGGGCCGAAAGCTCCTCGACGTCGGCTGCGCCTACGGCGCCTTCATCGCGGAGGCCTCGCGCCGCGGCTGGGAAGCCTACGGACTCGACCTCGCCGACGACGCGGTCGCCTACGTCCGCGACTCGCTGAGGTTGCCGGCCATGGCGGCCGACTTCCAGGATCCCCGCCTCGACGACCTCGTGCCGGACGGCCTCGACTGCCTCTCCCTGTGGTACGTCGTCGAGCATTTCGCGGACCTCGGCGCGACGCTCGACCGGGCGGCCCGCCTGCTCGCGCCCGGGGGCGTCCTGGCCCTGTCCACGCCATCGGGTTCCGGCATCAGCGCCCGGAAGGACCATCGTGCCTTCCTGGCCGCAAGCCCCTACGACCACCTGAGCGTGTGGGAACCGGAGCGGGCTGCCCGGTTACTCGCCCGATTCGGCTTCCGCGTCGAGCTGATCCGATCCACCGGCCACCATCCGGAGCGCTTCCCCGGAGCGCGGGAAGGCGATCCGTCCTGGCTCCGTTCGCTGCGCGGCGCCGCGAGCCGGGCTTTCCGCCTCGGCGACACCTTCGAGATCTACGCCCGGCGCCTCGCGCCGAAAGGAAGGGCATCCTGATGCGCATCATGATACTCGGTGCCGGCGTGATGCAGCTGCCGGCCATCCGCATCGCCCGCGACCTGGGCTGGCGCGTGGCCGCTGCCGACGCCGACGCCGCGGCTCCCGGCGCGACCCTCGTGGACGAGTTCCTGCACGTCGACCTCAAGGACCGCGCCGCCCTCGAGGCGGCCGCCATGAAACTTCGAGCCTCCGGCGGCCTCGACGGCGTCTTCACCGCGGGCACCGACTTCTCGGCCAACGTCGCCTGGATCGCCGCCCGCCTCGGCCTGCCCGGCATCCCGTACGAAGTGGCGCTTGACGCGAGCCACAAGGGCCGCATGCGCGCACGCTTCGAAGCGGCCGGCGTGCCGTCGCCACGCTTCGTCACCGTGGGTGTGGACGAGGATGCGACCCTCGCCGCGGAGCGCGTCGGCTTTCCCCTGGTCGTCAAGCCGGTGGACAACATGGGCGCGCGCGGGTGCAGGCTGGTCGCGGCCACCCGTGAATTCGGCCCGGCCATCGCCGAGGCCCTGCGTTCGTCGCGCTCGGGCAGGGCCATCGTGGAGGAGTACGTCGAGGGTCCCGAATTCTCGATCGACGCCATCGTCCACGAGGGCCGCGTCGAGCTTTGCGGGATCGCCGACCGCCACATAGCCTTCGCTCCCTTCTTCGTCGAGCTCGGGCATACGATGCCGAGCGCGTACCCGCCGGAAGCGCTCGCTGAAGTGGTCCGCGTCTTCGAGCTCGGGGTGCGGGCGCTCGGCCTCGGGCCCGGCGCGGCCAAGGGCGACATCAAGCTCGGAAAGCGCGGCGCGGTGGTCGGCGAGATCGCGGCCCGTCTTTCCGGCGGCTACATGTCCGGCTGGACCTATCCCTACGCCTCGGGCGTCGAGCCGACCCTGGCGGCCCTCCGCGTCGCCGTGGGACTATCGCCCGGCGGGCTCGGGGCCCGACGCGACTGGGTATCGGCGGAACGCGCCTTCATTTCGATTCCGGGTAAGGTCTCGCGACTTCTCGGCGAGCGCGAGGCGCTGCTCGAACCCTTCGTCAAGGACGTATTCCTCCGCCTCGGTCCGGGTTCCAGGGCGGTGTTCCCTTCGAACAATGTGGAAAAGGGCGGCAACGTCATTTCCCAGGCGCCGGATCGCGCTTCGGCCAGCGCCGCAGCCGAACGCGCCGCCCGCGCGCTGCTTCCGGTCCTCGAGCCCGAGGACGCCGCCACCGAGGATTTCCTCGCCGGAGGGGGCGGAATCATCCTGCCGGACGGCCGGGCGTGGCCACCTCCCGCCTTCGGCGAGGTTCCCGAGGCGTTCCGTAACGCGCTCGCGGTCCTGCCGGAGGACATTCCGGGTTCGGCACCCGGACGCGGCGAACCCAGCCCCTATCTTCCGTTGGCGCTTTCCCCGCAAACCCTCGCATCGCGCGACTGGCTGGGAAGGACGCTCGCGGAATCGCTTGAGCTCGTGGAGCGGCTTTCCGGCGCCCGGCCGGCCCGCCCCGGCGAGTCGGCGCTCGCCGGCCGATTCTGGAGGGCGCTCGAGAGGGGCGGCTGGCAGGCCGCCCTCTACGTCGTGGACACGGAACGCGCGCTCAGGGCAGGATGAGGCGATGAGTTCCCCCGGAAAAAGAGGCGCCGGCCTTCCGCCGGGACGTCGCGGAAAACCCGCGGGCGCGTTCGCGCTGTGCCTGGCGATCGCTGCGGCCTTCGCGGGGACGCTTCCTCTCGCCGCGCAGTCGCCTTCAACCCCTCCCACCGGCATGCCCGCGGCGGTTTCCGCGGCCGACTTCGCAGCCTCGGTCGGAGCCGTCCTGTCCATCGATCCGTTGCTTGGAACCGTAACCATCAGCGCCGCGGGCGAACGGGTCGCCTTCAAAACCGGCTCCCCGTGGCACCTGCTCGGCGAGCGGCCCGCGCGCCTCGCCCCGAGCCGGATGGGGCCCGCGGGACCCGTCCTCGACGGCGGCACCGCGGCCTACCTGAGCTCCTGGTTCGAGGAGCGCCGCGTCGAGCGGCTGTCCCGCTTCCGCGTCGCGGCCATCCTGATCGACCCCGGCCACGGCGGAAAGGATCCCGGCGCTGTCGGGGAATACGGTACGGGCAAGGACAGGAAGAAGGTGCTCGAAAAGGACCTCGCGCTCGCCACGGCGCTCTCCGTGCGCGATTCCCTCATCGCGCGCTTTCCCGACCGGCGGATCCTGCTCTCGCGTGAGGGCGACACCTATCCGAGCCTGGAGGAGCGGGTGGAAATGGCCAACACCGTCGCGCTCGGTCCCAACGAGGCCATCATCTACGTCTCGATACACGCCAACGCGTCCTTCAACCGCAACGCCTCCGGCTTCGAGGTCTGGTACCTGAATCCGGATTACCGGCGGACCCTCGTGGATCCGGGCACCCCGGGCGTGGACGAGGAGATCGCTCCCATCATCAACGTGATGATGGAGGAGGAGTACACCACCGAGAGCGTCCTCCTCGCGCGATCCATCGTCGACCGGCTCGACGCTTCAATAGGGTCCGTCTCCCGGAACCGGGGCATCAGGGCCGAGGAGTGGTTTGTCGTCCGCAACGCCCGCATGCCGAGCGTGCTCGTCGAAATGGGCTTCGTGACGAACGAGGCGGAAGCCCGCCTGCTCGCCGATCCGGCTCACTTGCGAAGCATCTCTAACGCCGTCTATAATGGCATCGTCGATTTCATCGGCTACTTCGAAAGCCGCAAGGGAACAGCAACGCCATGAAGGACTTCCTCGACCGCATCCTGGCTTCCGCGCCGGCAGTCGTCCTCGGTCGCGCCCGCGTGCACCGGACCATCCTGCTCGCGCTCATCGTCGCGCTCGCGCTCGGCTCCTGGGCAGCCGGGGGCGCGCGTCGACCCGTCGTCCTGCTCTTCCCCCGCGCCACGGACGGCCGCATGGTCGGGGAGCTTCGCGCGCTGCCCTCCCGCGAGGCCGAGGCCGAAGCCGCCGAAACCCTCGCGGAGCTCCTGCTCGGCCCCTCGGACCCTGACCTGGCGCCGCTCTTCGCTCCGGGCACCAGGGTCGGCGCCGTGCTGCTCCGGGATGGCGTCCTCAGGGCCGACCTGACCGAGGGAGCCCTCGGCGAGGGCGGGGCGCCGCTCCGGACGGCCCTCGACGCGGCGATGCGGGTCCTGTCCCTCGCGTCCCCCGGCCTTGCGGACAGCTTCATCACCATCGGAGGCAGGGTGCCCTTCGGCGGCGAGGACACGCAAAAAAAATGAAAAGATTTGACAAGGATATTCGCCCGAATATAATTGGAGCCGAATTCGGCTCATCGACCGCCTTACAGAAAGGAGTTCAGAGTATGACAAGGAAGGTCTTCATAGCGGCAACGCTCGTGTTGCTCCTCGGGACGCTTTCGGTTTTCGCGGACGAGGCGGTCCTGATGGACTTCTCGCTCCTCAAGGCCGACACGAACGAGGATCCCCTCAACGCCGGCCAGTTCCTCGACAACGGCGCGACCGTGATGGATTTCTCCACCACCGCCGGCGCCAGCTACACCGAGGACCAGAAGAAGCAGATGGCCACCAGCCTCGCCATCGGCAACTGGGACATCACCCTCGCATCCTCGTCCCGGACCAACTTCAACCAGGCCCTGTCCTACACCCGCGAAGCCCCCGTCATCGGCGGGGCCTACACGGGCAAGACGGTCATGGGCATCCGGGTCCACTTCCCCACCGAAACCTACAACAGCTGGGCCATGGTGACCCCGCCCTTCTCGATTCCCGCCTTCGAGCGCAAGGCAGGCGGCGGGACCGACCCGGTCAATGACCGCCTGACCCGCTTCGAGGGAACCTTCAACGCGGACACCAAGATCACCACCGCCATGGGCATCGTGAAGAACGTGGGCGTCATCAAGTCGCTCGCCATCACGGTCCGCGGCATGAACTTCCCCCACGGGATCTCACTCATCCTCGAGGACCAGGAAGGCAAGCAGACCACGATGTTCATGGGCTACCTGAACTTCGACGGCTGGAAGACCCTGACCTGGAACAATCCGGCCTACATCACCGACGTCCGGAACCGGGAGCTCCGCCTCTTCCCGCTCTATCCGAAGTCATCCCCCTTCGTGAAGCTCGCCGGCATCCTCATCACCCGCGACGCGGCCCACGAGGGCGGCGACTTCGTGACCTACGTCAAGGATATCAAGATCCTTTACGACAAGGCCGTCCTCGACCCGGTGCGCGACATCGACGACGAGGCCGTCTGGGGCATCAACGACAAGCGCGAAGCCGACCGCAAGCTCATCGAGAGCCGCCGCTTCGGCGAGTCGCAGGTCCTCAGGTACCTCGAGAGGCTGAAGCAGGAACCGAAGTCCGAGTTCACCTCGGACACCGAGTAAGCTCTCGGGCCGAATCGGAAGCCGCTCCTTCGGGAGCGGCTTTTTTGTCGTCTCGCGCCGTCACGGACGGTTTCCGTCCGGACGCGTCCCCTTTTCCTTTTGCCCGCGGAGCGCAACGGGTGTATCCTCGAAGCATATGGAAACGACCGAACCGGCCTTGAACCGTCTCGAGCTGGAGGAAACCTGGCGTTCCTCGCTCGCCGACAGGGAAGCCGTCGTCCAGGCCATGGCGGCCCGGATGCGGAAGGTGCTCGAGGACTCGGGGCTCAGGCCCGGGGTCAAGGCAAGGGTCAAATCCTTTCCGAGCTATTTCAAGAAACGAATCCGCCTCTACCAGCAGGCGCGCGCCTCGGGCAAGCCGCCGATCCCGCTGACCGACCTGTTGGGCGTCCGCTTCGTCTGTCCCTTCATCGGAGACCTCGCCAAGGTCGAGGAAGAGCTTGGCCGCGCTTTCCGGGTCGTGGAAGTGGAGCGCAAAGGCGCGGAGCGTTCCTTCCGCGAATTCGGCTACGAGTCGATCCACCTCCTGGTGGAGATCCCGAAGGATCTCCGCGAGGAGGCGCCAGCGCTCGAAGCGGAGGTCGTCGAGGTACAGATCAGGACCATCCTGCAGGAGGCCTGGGCCGAGGTGGAGCACGAGCTCGTGTACAAGGCGGAGTTCACGCCCTTCGACGAGCCGATGCGGCGCAAATTGGCGGCTCTCAACGCGAACCTGACCCTGTCCGACATCATCTTCCAGGAGATCCGCGATTATCAGCACCAGCTCTCGGACGAGCTGGCCCGTCGCCGGGGAGCCTTCTACCGGAAGATAGAGCAGGCCATCGACCTGCCGTTCTTCTCCGACGTGGGACCCGCGACCCCTGTCGCTCCCAAGGCCGACCTCGACTACCTGCGCGAGTACGCGAGCTCGGACGACATGCTGCTGGCCGCCCTCGCGGCCCATAACCGCGGCGACTACCTCAGGGCGATCGACCTGTATTCCCGCATTCTCGCGCACGACCCGAGGCAGGAGGCGCGGGTCGTCATACTCAAGCACCGCGCCATGGCCTTCTTCTCCGAATCGCGCTATGACGAGAGCCTCGAGGATTTTTCCAGGGCGCTTGAGCTCGATCCTCGTTGCTACAAGTCGGCCTACTACCGCGGCGTGATCCATTCGATACGGGCGCGGTATCCCGATGCGATCAAGGATTTCGACCGAGCCCTCGACATCCATCCCTACCATTTCTATTCGCTCATGCGCCGGGCCCAGGCCTATTTCCATCTGGCGGACTATCCGCGCGCGTTGGCCGACTGCGACGCGGCGCAGTCCATAAATCCGGACGACGATCACTCCCGGCGCCTCGGGGAACTGCTCCGGGCCCGGCTGGCCGAGCACGCGTAAGCCCCGACGGACGGGACGTCTTGACATGGGAGGGCGAAGAAGGGTACGTTTCGGTCGAAGCGCGTCTCCTTCGTCTATCGGTTAGGACATCGGATTTTCATTCCGACAAGAGGGGTTCGACTCCCCTAGGAGATGCCTACCTTTCGCGGACCTTCGGGTCCGCGTTTTTTTTGACCTTTCCATATAGAACCTCGCGCTCCGCCTTGACTCAGGTCGCCGCATCAAGGAATCTATGCGCATACCATATCGTCTGGAGGTTCCATGAAACGGAAAGCGCTTCTTCTGGCTCTCGTTCTGGTCGTCGCCGGGCAGGCTTTCGCCTACAAAGCTGCGATCGGAGGGGAATTCGGACTCAACGTGGCCGGAGGCCTGCCGAATTCGGCCCTGCTGAGCTTCCGCCTGCCGAAGTTCCCCCCGGTGATCGGGCTCGGTGTCAGCATTCCCGAGTACGGTGACGCGTCGGCAGCCTTGCTGCTGGACTGGTGGCTCTATCAGGGCAACCTCGTCTCCTTCATCAATTACTATGTGGGACCAGGTCTCTACCTGCAGGTCGGCGACGCGGTCAGCGCGGGCCTCCGCGTACCGGTGGGGCTCAACGCCTTCCCGATCCCTCCGCTCGAGCTCTTCGTGGAGTTCGCGCCCGCGGTCGGATTCCTCGCCCCTTCGGGCGTCTCGATACCCGATTGGGGACTGCAGGCCGGTTTCGGTTTCCGTTTCTGGTTCTGATCCGCAGGCGCATCGCGCGGGAAGATCGCGGCGCGTCCCCGAGGGGACGCGCCGTTCTTCTTTCCTGGCCCCTCCCCCGGGCAGCCCCGCGGACGGGCGGCGGGAAAACGTTTGACGCTCGGCACGGGCCGCTATAGACTGCTTCGAACCCACCGCCGGATTCTCGGGAGCGCTCCATGGCCGTCCGCAGGCGTATCGAAACCATAGTCATCCTCAACATCGGCGCCTTGACCGTCGTCCTGCTCGCCGTCCTCGGCGCCTTGAGCTATTTCAACGTCTTCAACTATTCGATCCAGAACGCCTACGAAATGGTGAATTTCGCCATCGCGCAGACCGACGTTCGCCTGACCATGACCTTCGAGGAGCTCGAGCGCCTGACCCGCTCGCTCGCTTCGTACGACGAGGTGCGCGCCGCGAATTTCGACCGCCTCGACCGCCTTTTCTACTGGACCGTGCACGAACGTTCCCAGGTGCTCAGGTCGGTGTTTCTCGCCACCGAGGACGGCCGGGCCTTCTTCAGGGGATACGGCACGGGCTTCGCCAACGGCTACGCCGCGCTCCCGGACCGCTACGACCCCCGGACGAAGTACTGGTACGAGATGGCGAAACGCGGGCAGGCGTTCACGGTCACCGACATCGGACAGCTCGACACGGTGAGCGCCATCGGCATCATGGGGGTCATGCCCGTTTTCGACGAGGCCCGAAGCCTCGTGGGCGTGCTCGGGGTCGACATGACCCTGGACAAGATCCAGAACATCATCCAGACCATCGAGCTGCCGAACGAAGGCAAGGGCATGCTGCTCTCGTCCCAGGGCGGCGTCATCGCAAGCCAGTTCTCGAGAGCCATGCCGGAGCTGACGGGCGAGCTCCAGCGCGCCGACATCGACGAGCTCGGCCTGGTGCTTGCGGAGCGCGCCGGGCAGCGCATCGTCACCATCGGGGGGGAGCGGCATTTCGCCGCCTACCGGCGGAATTTCATGACGGGAATGTTCATCCTGGCGGCCATGCCCTACGACCTGTCCATGGCCGGCGCCGTCGCGACCCTCCGCGTCCTGGCCGGCAGCTTCGCTGCCTTCCTGGCCATCCTCGTCCTGACGGTCACGGTGCTGATCCGACGGACGCTCAAGCCGATCCGGCCCTTGATGGCGGCCATCGACCTGATGCACGACGGCGACTTCACCGCGCGCGCCGACGCGAGGTCCAACGACGAGATCGGCGTCCTCGCGGAGAATTTCAACGAAATGGCGCGCTCCATCGAGGACCAGAACCGCCGCATCCTCGAGTACTCGAGCGAGCTGGAGCGCAAGGTCCGCGAACGCACCGCCGAGCTCGAGGAAAAGAACGAGGTGCTGCTGCGCGACCTCGCCATGGCGCAGCGCATCCAGCTGGCCATCATTCCCCACGAC
>JAKLEE010000040.1 GCA_022703215.1 Spirochaetota bacterium
TACTCGTGGAACGCGATCCCATCAAGGCGCGGCACCTTGCCAACGACCTTGATTGCCGGGTCATCTGCGGCGAGGGGACGGACCTCGACGCCCTCACCGAGGCCGGCGCCGCCGACGCGGACCTGCTCGCGGCCTTGACCGGCTCCGACGAGGTCAACATCGTCAGCTGCCTGGTGGCAGGCCGCGAGGCTCCGGCGCTCAGGACCATCGCCCGCGTCAAGAATCCCGATTACGCGAGGCTCGGCGGAGCATCCGGCTCGCCCTTCCCGGGCATCGACCGGGTGGTCTACCCGGAAGTCGCCGCCGCGCACGAACTCGTGGCCGCCATAGGTCGCGGATCCACCGCCGACCAGACGGACCTGCCGGCCTGGGGCCTTCGGCTCCGCGCCTTCGACATAGCCTCCGGCTCGGGCCTCGAGGGAGTCCCGCTCAAGGACCTGCGCAACACGCGCAAGGGCGATTTCCTGGTCCTGGCCATACGCCGCGGCGACGAGCTGATCGTGCCGAGGGGGGAAGAGCGCCTGCTTCCCGGCGATCGCGCCTTCGTCATCGGGTCTCCCGCCGGCCTCGACTCGGCCCTTGGGGCCCCGCCCGCCCCGCTCGGCCGGAACCGCTCGGTCGCCGTGATCGGCGGGGGGCTCGTCGGCGAGGAAGTGCTGCGCGGCTTTTTCGGCGACGGGAAGGCGCCCCGCGGCAAGGCGGCCGTCTTCGAGCAGTCGATCGAGAAGTGCAAGGACATCGCGGAGCGCTTCCCCGAGGTGCTTGTCGTACACCGCGACATGGCCGAGGAGGAAGCCTTCGCCGACGAGCGCATCGGCGCCTACGACCTGGTCGTCGCGGCCACGGGCAACCAGGACTTCAACCTGCTTTCCGCGGCGCGTGCCAAGGCGCTCGGCGCCAAGCGCTGCGCCGCCCTGCTCGTCTCGGGGGAATATCCGGAGATCCTCGAGCGGCTCGAGGTCGACGTGGCGGTGAGCCTCCGCGACGCGGTGACCGCGACCGTGATCGCGGCGACCCGGGCCGGCTCGCTCCGGACGCTCCGGGCCTTCCTCGGCGAGGGCCTCGAGCTCGTGGAGGCCGAGATCCGCCCCGACGCGCCCCTGGCGTACAAGGCCCTCAAGGACGCGAGGCTGCCCGAAGGCGCGCTCGTCGCCTTCGTCGGAAGGGCGGGCAAGACCTTGCCCGCCACGGGCGACACGAGGCTCCAGCCCGGCGACCGGGTGGGCATCCTGGTCAGGACGGACGTCGCGCAGAATGTCGAGAACCTGGTATAGGCGGCCCCCATGCCCTGGAAGACCATCCTGACCCTGATTTCCTTCATGCTCCTTCCCATCAGCGCCTTGATGGCCATCTCGGCCGCCGTGGGCCTTCCTTACGGCGAAGGCGCCGTGGCGTTGCGCGCCTTCGGTCCGCCCGTCGCGGCGAACACCGCGTTCCTCCTGCTGATGCTGCTCCTCGGAGGCGCCCGGAGGCGAGGCGTGGAGAGCTTCCCGCCCCGGGCGGGGCTCCTCTTCGTAGCGCTCTCGTGGACGGCGGCCTCGCTGAGCGGCTCGATTCCCTTCATGCTGTCCGGCCACATCCCTTCCTTCACCGACGCCTTCTTCGAGACGATGAGCGGTTTCACCACGACGGGGGCGACCATGCTCGCCGACATCGAAGCGCTGCCGTACTGCCTGCTCTTCTGGCGCTCGGCCACCCATTGGCTCGGCGGCATGGGCATCGTGGTACTGACGGTGGCCCTCTTTCCGCTCCTCGGCATCGGAGGCTTCCGCCTCATGGAAGCGGAAGCGCCCGGGCCGTCAGTGGACCGGATCAGCGCGAGGATATCGGGCACGGCGAAACGCCTGTGGCTGGTGTACCTCGGGCTCACCATCGTCGAGACGGCGCTCCTGATGCTCACCGGCCAGGATGCCTTCGACGCTGTGACGCACGCTTTCGGCACGATGGCCACGGGCGGCTTCTCCCCGAAGAACGCGAGCATCGGCCATTACGGAAACCCCGCCTCCGAGTGGATCGTCGCGGTATTCATGCTGCTGGCGGGCATGAACTTCACCCTGCACTACCGCGCGCTGACCGGGCGTCCGCGTGCCGTGCTCCGCGACCTCGAATTCCGGGTGTACATCCTGGTCGTCGCGGCGGCCGCCGGCGCCATCGCCGTCGACCTTACGCTCTCGGGCCTGGCGGCGGGAGAGGCCGCGCGCGCGGCCGTGTTCCAGGCCGCTTCCGTCATCACCACCACCGGATACGCGACGGCGGACTTCGCCCTCTGGCCGGCTTTCTCGCAGGCCGTGCTCTTCCTGCTCATGTTCGTGGGCGGCTGCGCGGGCTCCACCGGCGGCGGCATCAAGGTGGTCCGGCTCGTGGCGCTTTTCAAGATGGCCGCGAACGAGCTCCGCCTCGCGACCCGCCCTCGCGGCGTGTTCGCGGTGGTCATGAACGGCCGCGCGGTCAAGAAGAACGTCATCTACGATACGGCCGCCTTCGTCGTCATCTACCTTTTCCTGGTTGTCGCCGGCACCGTCGTGGTCGCCTCGGGGGGCTACGACACGACAACCTCGCTGACCGCGACGCTGGCCACCCTCGGCAATATCGGCCCGGGACTGGCGCTGGTCGGGCCGACGGCCAACTACGGATTCATGCCGGACTACATCCTGTGGTTCCTCTCCTTCCTGATGCTGGCGGGCAGGCTCGAGATATTCACCGTGTTCGCGCTGTTCCTGCCGGAGTTCTGGAGGAAGCGCTAGAGGCCCGAGCCGGGCCGCAGGCCCCGCGTCCCGACGCGACGCGGCTCGCCGCCGTTCCGGCGCTCAGGATTCCCCGAGGCCGTACTCCTTGATCTTGTTGAGCAGGGTGCGGCGGCTGATGCCGAGCTCGCCCGCGGATTTTTCGCGCCGCCCCTCGTTGCGCTCGAGCGCCCCCTTTATGGCGCGCCGCTCGAGTTCCGCGATGGTGATGGGTCCCGCGAACGGATCGGGCGACGGCCCGGAGCCGCCGGACGCGGGCCCGGCCCCTTCCGGCCGCGGTCCGGAGGGCGCGAAGAATTCGAAGTCCCTCGGCTCGAGCTCCTCGCCGTCCGCGAGTATGACCGCGCGCTCGATCGCGTTGGACAGCTCGCGCACGTTTCCGGGGAAGGCATGCCCCGCGAGCAGCACGAGCGCGCGCGGCGAGATCGAACGCACGCGCTTCCCCGTTTCGGCCGAGATCTTGCCGAGGAAATGGCCCGCGAGCAGGGCGACGTCGCCCGGGCGCTCGCGGAGCGGCGGCATGCGCACGCGGACCACGTTGACGCGGTAGAAGAGGTCCTCGCGGAAGCGTCCCGCCTTGACCTCCGCCTCGAGGTCGCGGTTGGTCGCGGCGACGATGCGGACGTCCACCGGGATGGCCTGGGAGCCGCCGAGGCGCGTCACCACGCGTTCCTGGAGGACCCGCAGCAGCTTGACCTGGAGCTGGAGGGGCAGCTCGCCGATCTCGTCGAGGAAGAGCGTGCCGCCCTTGGCGAGCTCGAAGAGCCCCTGCCGCCGCGCGTCGGCGCCGGTGAAGGCGCCCTTCTCGTGCCCGAAGAGCTCCGACTCCGCGAGCGATTCCGGCACGGCGCCGAGGTTCACCGGAACGAAAGGCCCCTGTCGGCCGGAAAGGCGGTGGACGAGTCGGGCCGCCACCTCCTTGCCCGTGCCGCTCTCGCCCACGAGCAGCACCGTGGCGCTTGTCGGCGCCGCCTTCGCGATGAGGCGCTCGGCTTCCTTGATTGCGGGACTTTCGCCGACCATCTCGTCGCGGGCGATCGCGCCGCGCGCGCCGGCCTCCAGGTCGGCGGCCAGGCGCCGCTCCTGCACGGCCGCGCGGATCTTGAGCACGAGCTCGTCGGGATCGAAGGGCTTGACGAGGTAGTCGCGGGCGCCGAGCTTCATGGCCTCCACCGCGTCCTTCACCTCGCCGTGGGCGCTCACCACGAGGGCGGGGATCGAGGCCGGCCCCGAGTCGCGGAGCCAGCGCAGCAGCCCGAGGCCGTCGAGGCGGGGCATGCGGAGGTCGAGCACGAGGGCGTCGACGGTCTCGACCCCGAGCAGGGCGCGGGCCTCCTCGCCGTCCGCGGCGAGCACGGTCTCCATGCCCTCGGTCCCGAGCCAGGCCGCGAGCGAGGTCCTCAAGTTCGGTTCATCGTCGGCGACGAGTACGCGCACCATCCGCTCCTGCCGCGGGCGCGCGTCCGGCGAATTTGCGCCGGCGGGCGCTCGCGCTTAGTATTGAGGTCGGCATGGCCGAGCATAGCGGAAACCGGATGGTTCGGGAAGCGACGGGGGCGGGTCTCTTCTACCCCGAGTCGCCCGGCGCCCTCGTCGAGGCGCTCAGGGCGCTGTTCGACGCGTCCGCCGATCCGGCGCCCGGCGCCCTCGCCATCCTTTCGCCCCACGGCGGCTTCGCCTTCTCGGGCAGGCTTTCGGCCCTGGCCTGGAAGGCCGCGAAGAAGCGCCGGGTTGCGACCGCCTTGATTCTCTCCCCCCTGCATGGGGCCGACGAATCGCGGATCTGGATACCGGAGGCGGCGGAATTCCAGACGCCCATCGGCGATGTGCCCACGGACCTGGGCCTGCTGCGCGAAATCGAGTCCTGCGGCACGGTCTTCGAGGAATCCGACATTCCCCACCTGCTCGAGCACGGCATCGAGGTGCAGCTGCCCTTCCTGCGCACCCTGTTCCCCGGGGCCAGGGTCGCGCCCCTCCTCGTGGGATCGCCGAGCCCGGCGGTGTTCTCCTCGCTCGTGAGCGCGCTCGACCTCGTGATAGCCGAACGTCTCGACGAGCTGCTCATCGTGGCATCCACCGACCTCGCCTCCGTGCAGCGCGGCAAGGGGGCCGGGCGGAAAGCGGCCGAGCTCTCGGAACTCGCGATCGAGCGGCTCCGGCGCAGCGACGCGGCCGCGCTCGGTTCGCCCGGCGACGGCTGCGGCCCGTGCGGCTCGACCCTGCTCGCCGCACTGGCCGCCTCGCGCGTGCTCGACGGCGCCCGCTTCGAGACGCTCGGCTCGGGCGATTCCACCGACGCGGGCTCCGGATCGGAACTCCGCGTCGAAGCGGAAGGAGACTCCATAGTGCGTTACGCCGCCTGCGCCTGGTACCCCGAACGCGGAGCAATCGCATGAGGGAATATTTCCTGACCGACCAGGAGCGCCGGGAGTTGCTCGGCATCGCCCGGGCGGCGATCTCGAGCAGGCTCGAGGGCCGCGAGCCCGAGATCCCGGCGCCGGCAGGCGGCCTCGACGCGCCGGCCGGCGCCTTCGTCACGCTCAAGAAGCGCGGCGAACTCCGGGGTTGCATCGGACGCATCGTCGGCGGGCCGCCCCTCGCCGAGACGGTGGCGCGCATGGCCGAGGACGCGGCCTTCGGCGACCCGCGCTTCCCCCCGCTCCAGGCCTCGGAGCTGCCGGACATCACCATCGAGATCTCCGTGCTCACGCCGCTCGAACCCTGCAAGGCCGACGACGTCCACATGGGAGTCCACGGCGCGCTGCTCTCCGTCGGCTTCCGCCGGGCCGTCTTCCTGCCGCAGGTGGCGACCGAGCAGGGCTGGAACCTGCTCGACTTCTTCTCGCACCTCTCGCGCAAGGCGGGACTGCCCTTCGACGCCTGGCGCTCGAGCGAGGCGGAGATCCACCGCTTCAAGGCGCTGGTGTTCGGCGAAGGGAAGGATGCGGGCGGGGAAACGCCTGCGGACGCTTGATCGCGCGACGCTTGCCGCCTACTCTTCAGCAAATGGATATTTTCCACCCCGAACGTTTCCAGGGCCGGCTCAAGCGAAGATCGTATTTCGAGGGCTGGTACTTCAAGCAGGTCTCGGCGGACGCGTCCGCCGCCTGGTCCTTCATTCCGGGCATATCCTTCGGCCCCGACGGCCGCGGCGAAGCCTTCGTGCAGGCGATCGACGGCTCGACCGGAACGACGGAGTGGTATCCGTATCCCGTCGAAGCATTCTCGGCCGCCCGCGGCCGCTTCGAGGTCCGCGTCGGCGACTCGGTCTTCTCGCTCGCGGGCATCCGCGCGCGCCTCGGGGCAGGCCCGACGCGCATCGAGGCCGATCTCGCCTTCGATTCACCGGTCCCCTACCCCGCCACCTTACTCTCGCCCGGCATCATGGGGCCGTACTCGTGGGTGCCCTTCATGGAATGCCGCCACGGGCTCGTATCGATGGACCACGGAGTCTCGGGCGAAGTGCGGGCGCGGGGGGGCGTCGCGAGGATGGACGGCGGCCGCGGCTACATCGAGAAGGATTGGGGCTCGTCCATGCCCTCGAGCTGGATCTGGTCGCAGACCAACTCGTTCCCGTCCCGGGGCGACTCCTTCATGTTGTCCGTGGCGCGGATTCCCTGGCTCGGATCTTCCTTCACGGGCTTCCTCTGCGTGCTCCGCGCGGGCGGCCGGCTCCGCCGTTTCGCCAGCTACACGGGGCATCGGCTCGAGCGGGTGGAGGTCGGGGAGCGGGACGTGCGGATCCGGATAGCCGGCCGCGGCCAGGAACTTTCCTTCGAGGCGCGCAGGGAACGCGCGGGCTTCCTCGCCGCCCCGGTCAGGGGCGTCATGTCGCGGCGCATCGCCGAATCGATCGACGCGAGGGTGCGGGTAAGCCTCACGGAAGGCGGCGCGACGATCTGGTCGGGTGAATCGTCCAGGGCCGGACTCGAGCTGGTCGGCGAGAGCGCGGAACTCAATGCCCACAAGCTGCCTGGATGAAGGCGCCGCGCCCGGGGCGGGCCCGGGGCCGGCCCTTGAGCCGCTAGGCTCGGCGCCTCAGCCGCTTCATGAAGCTTTTGTGCCACCAGAGCCGGGCCGACTCCGCCGCCCGGTACGCGGCATAGGCCAAGGGCCTCGTCGGGGCGTCCCAGCAGCCGGGATAGCGGACGATCTCGCCGCCGAAGCCCGTCTTGATGCGATAGAGCCCGGCCATGGGGTGCGAAGGGTCGTCGGTGGGGGGTATGCCGTAGAAGTCGTATTCCGCGCAGCCGGCCTCGCGCGCGGCGCGCATGGCGGCCCACTGGAGGGCGTAGGCGGGCATCAGGTTGCGCTTGGCGTCGCCAGAGGCACCGAACAGGTAGACGCCTCGCCTCCCCCGGAACACCGTGATGATGGCGGCCAGCGCCTCGCCTTCATGGCGCGCCACCCAAAGCGAGATGTCGGGCGCCGCGTCGGGGCCGCCGGCCGCGCGCAGCCCGAGGGCGAGGCCGAAGAGCCGCTCGTAGTACGACTTCGGGTGGATGCCGATGCGGTCGCGTTCGGAGGTGGCCGAGTACAAGTCATAGAAGACATCGAGGGCGCCCTGACGGAGGGTTCCGTCCGGGACGGCCACGTCCTCGCGGGAAACCGTGACGCCCTTCTTTTCCGCGAGGCGGATGTTGTAGCGCCACTTGCTCTTCATGCCGGCGAGGATCTCATCGTCCGGACGGTCGACGCGCAGGATCACCGTGTCGGGCGGCTGGACGTCGGCGGCCTTTCGAAGCGGTGCGCCGACGCCGGGGCGACGGACGCCGGACGCTTTTGAAGTGCCGGCGGACGGGGCGAGCGAGCCGGCCGCGGGGGATGGGTATTCGCTTTCGGCGCCTTCGCCGCCGCCCGGGATGGGCTCGCGGAACTCCCAGGGCGGGTCGAAGCGCACGAAGGCGCAGTCCTTGCCGAGCCGCGGACGGAGTTCCCGCGCGAGGGCGGACAGCAAGGCGCCGCGCGCACCTTCGCCCGGGTCGACCGAGGGGCCGTGCGGCACGTAGGCGAAGGAAAAGCCCGGCGCCAGGCGGCGTTCGAGGACGAGCAGGGTCGACTCGGGCAGGTCGCCGGCAGCCAGATGAAAATGCGAGGGCTTCCAACCCGCGGCAGCCTTGAACTCGCCCCAGAAGCCGGTCTGGAGGAAGCTCGCGGCGCCGCGGTCCGAGGCCCCGGGATCGCAGGGCTCGAGGCGGACGGCGACGACCGGCGACGCCGTCCCTTCGCCCGGCATCAACCGACCTCGCCCGATTCGACGCGCTCCGTGCGGAGCGGCGCGCCGCCCGCGACGAGCGCCATGGAGCCGACCCTGACCGCCTTGCCCTCGGCGCGGATGGGAATCGAGAAGAAGCCGTCGACGTCGATCTCCGCCGGCAGCGGCAGGGACGGATCCTGGCCCTCGAGGACGACGCGGGTTCCGGGCTCGGCCCAGGAGGCGTCGAGCACCTCGACCGTCTCGGTGCCGTCGGAGTTCTCCATCGAGGCCGCGAGCAGCATGCCCTGGCTCTCGACGCCGCGGAGCTTGGCGGGCTTCAGGTTGTTGACGAGTACGATGCGCTTGCCGAGGAGCTCCTCCTCGCGATAGTGCGGCACGAGGCCCGACACGATGACGCGCTCCGTGCCCGAGCCGTCGTCCAGGGTTTCGATGTAGAGCTTGTCCGCCTTGGGGTGGCGCTCGACCTTGACGATCTTCGCGACGCGCAGGTCGACGAGGCGGGCGAAGCGCTCCTCGAGGGGCAGCTCCGCGAGCGGAGCGGGCTTCGGCTCGGGGGCGGGCTTGGGCTCGGAAGGCTTCGCATCCGCCGGCTTGGGCGCTCCCGCATTCGGGGCGGCCGCATTGGGGGCCGCCGCCTTCGGAGAGGCAGGGGCGCTTCCCGCGGCATCCCGCTCCGCCCGCTCCTTCTGGCTGCCTGCGTACTTCTCGCGGAGCTCGTCGATACGGACCGGGTCGAGCTTCTGGAAGAGCACCTCGGACCCGGTGATCGAGCCGAGCGGGGCAAGGTCCGCGAGGTCCTTCCAGGAAAGCCCTTCCGCGCCGCCCACGGTCTTGCCGAAGAAACCGGCGAGCTTGTCCGCGGCGGCGGGCATGTAGGGGTGGATCAGCACCGCGAGGTCGCGGAGCACGAGGCAGAGGTCGGAAAGGAGGCTCGCGGCCTTTTCGGGCTCCGCGGTCCGCGCCTTCCAGGGCTCGGTCGCCTGGAAGCGCTTGTTGGCGAGGTCCGCGATCTCGAAGACCTGGCGGAAGGCGTCGCGGAGCTCCGCGCGCTCCAGCTTGGCCGCGATCTCTCCCTCGAGGCGCTTCACCTCGGCCCAGAAGGCGGCGTCGGGAGTTCCCGCCGGGATCTTCCCGTCGTAGAAGCGCTGGACGAAGGCGAGCGTGCGGTTCGCCAGGTTCCCCAGGTTGCCGATGAGCTCGCCGTTCACCTTTTCGAGGAAGTCCGCCCAGGTGAACGTGTAGTCGGAACGCTCGGGGCGGTTCCAGAAGATGTAGAAGCGCCAGACGTCCGCGGGAATGCCCGACTCCACGGCGTCGGAGCCGAAGACGCCGACGCCCTTCGACTTGGAGAATTTGCCGGATTCGTAGTTGAGGTATTCGGTGCTCGACATGTGGTGGAGCATGGTCCAGTCGCGCCCTGAGCCGAGCAGGGTTGAGGGGAAGATGACCGTGTGGAAGGGGATGTTGTCCTTGCCGATGAACTGGAAGAGCTCGACGTTCGCCGGGTCGGCCCACCAGGACTTCCAGTCGAAGCCCTTCTCGTCGGCGAGCGTCGCGGCGATGCTCATGTAGCCGATGGGGGCGTCGAACCAGACGTAGAAGACCTTGTCGCGGAAGCCGTCCTTGGGGACGGGGATGCCCCACTTGAGGTCGCGCGTGATGGCGCGCGCCTTGAGGCCGTCGCGGATCCAGGCTTGGGTCATCTGGACGGCGTTGTTCGCCCAGAAGCCGTCGACCGAGGCCTTCTTCATCCAGGCCTCGAGCTTCGGGCGTATGGCGGGCAGGTCGATGTAGAGGTGGCGCGTCGAGCGGGGCGAGGGCGTCGCGCCGCAGGTGGAGCACTTCGGCTCCTTGAGCTCGGTCGGCTCGAGGAGCTTGCCGCAGGACTCGCACTGGTCGCCGCGGGCGTCCGCGTAGCCGCAGTGGGGGCAGGTGCCGCGCACGTAGCGGTCCGCGAGGAAGCGCTCGCACTTCGCGCAGTGGAGCTGCTCGATGGTCTCTTCCTTGATGAGGCCGGCTTTGTCGAGATCTTCGAAAAGCCCCTGGACGATCTCGGTCTGGCGCGGGGTCGAGGTGCGGCCGAACTTGTCGAAGGCGATGCCGAACCACTGGTAGATGTCCGCGTGGATTTTATGGAAGCGGTCGCAGAGCTCGCGGGGAGTTACGCCCTCCTCGAGGGCCTTGGTCTCGGTGGCCGTGCCGTACTCGTCGGTGCCGCACACGTAGAGCGTGTCGTAGCCGCGCAGGCGCGAGGCGCGGGCGAAAACGTCGGCGGAGAGCACCTGGATGAGGTTGCCGAGGTGGGGAATATTGTTCACGTAGGGAAGCGCGGAGGTCACGAGTCGTCGTTTCATGGAAGCGACTATACGGAGCCTTGGCCCAGGCGGTCAACGGGCGCGGGGGAATGCCCGTGCGGCCGCAGGCGGGGGCAGGCGTCGCGACCGCGCCGCGGGGCCTAGAAGATCACCTTGAGGGACAGAGAGGCCGCGAGCTCCGCGAAGGGCATGGCGACGCCGTCCTCGACCGACACGCCCTGGGCCAGCGTCAGCTTCGTTTCGACGACGAGGCGTTCGCGGGCAGTCACTTTTTCCGCCCACGACTCCTTGAGCTTCGCGACGAACTGCCCGCCGGAGCGTTCCGGCGACGAGAGCTCGAGGGCAAGCGCGAGCGACG
The DNA here is from genome assembly GCA_022703215.1 of Spirochaetota bacterium. Taxonomy (GTDB): domain Bacteria; phylum Spirochaetota; class Spirochaetia; order Treponematales; family UBA12059; genus JAFGNN01. The sequence continues at coordinate 10,636 of JAKLEE010000040.1, forward strand.
ACACCGGGACGCGCGGCGCCCCGGCCACGAGGACGAGGTAGTCGGACACCACGGAGACTCCCGGCCCTTTCCCGTCCGCTTCGCCCCCGGCCGCGGACGCGCTTTCCGGAGCCGGGGCGCCGGGAAGAGCCCGGACCAGGACCCAGTCGAGCAGCTCGGAGAGCCAGGTGCGGTCGGGTCTCAGCGCCGCGGACCAGCCGAGGGTATTGGACCAGGTCGTCCCGTCCCGCGCGAGGTCGAGGACCGCGCGCTCCTCGAACCTCCACTCCTGCCCGCCTGAGTCCGAAAAGGTGGCCAGCGCGGAGGCCGAGGCCTTCGCCGAGGCGCCGGAGCCGTCCGCCGGCAGGCGGAGCGCGAACGAGGAGCGCAGGGCGTACTCGTCGTACTCGAAGGCCGACGCGAGCGGTCTCGAGCCGGACGAGCCGAACAGGTCGAGGGCGGCGCCGCCCGTTCCTCCCTCGATGACCAGGAGGTCCGAAACGGAGTCGCCGTTCCGGGCGAGCTCCCGGCGGAGCGCCACGCGCGCCTCGGAGGGCAGGAAGAGGTCGAGGATCCTCGAGCCGTAGCGGCGGGCGAAGTCCAGCGAGGCCTCGGCGGACCAGGAGGCGTCCGCGGCGCCTCGGGTGCCGGCTTCGAAACGGGCATACAAGTCCGGATCGAAGAGCTCGTGGAACGGAAACGCTTCCCAGAGCCAGGGCGAGGCAGCGATGGCTGCGCCGAAATCCGAAAGGTCCTCGCGGAAGGAGGCGCCGGGGGCGGAGCTCCCCCGCAAGGCCTTCCTCGAATAGGCGGGCTCGAGGCTCGCGCCGCCGCCCAGATCGAAGCGCCGGCGGAGCGTGGCCGCGAGGGCGCTCTCCACGCGGAGCGAAGCGGGCCGCGCGAGAAGGCGGGCGTCGAACGCCATGAGCTCCCTGCCGCCCGGCGCGAGCGCGATGCCGGCACCGAGGGTCCGGAGCGAGGCCCCGGCCTCGCCGGCAGGCAGCAGGAGCGCCCAGGAGCCGAGCCAGGCCTCGTGATAGGGAAGGTCGGCCGCTATCGGGGAAACCGTGGAAGCGAGCCCGGCCGTCGCGCTCGCGGAGAAGGCGCCCGCGCCCAGCGTGGCCTTCCAATCCTGAGAGAAGGCGGCCGGCAGCACGCCCGCCGAGCTCTCGACCGAGAACCGGAATCCTTCACCGAGCGCGAGCGCGAGCGTATCCTTTCTCGAGAGCCGGCCGGCGGCGGGGTCGCTCGAAAAGCGTTCCCCGAATCCGAAGGGCCCCGCGGCAGGAAGCGACAGCCCGTGCTCGAGCGCGAGGCGCGGGGCGGGTCCGCCCTCCGGCGCGAGGTAGCCCCGGGCGCCCGCCTGAAGCTCCAGGGCTCCGACGGCGATCGCGCCATCCAGGCGGCCGGCCAGGGCGCCCTCGAAGGCGCCGTCCGTCCAGAAGGCTTCGCCGGAGCCCTCGAAGGCGAGCGAGGCGCCGGACAGGAACGGCGCGGCTTCGATCGGGCCGGGGGACGACCATGCGGCGCCGGCGCGGCCCAGGGCCAGGAAGCCGCTCACGGGGTCCTCGAGCGAAAGCGCGTCGAGCTCGACCGTGCCCGTCCCCACTCCCTCGACCTCGATGCGCACGAGCCCCGGATCCCTCGCACGGTCGACGGCCGCCAGGGCCCCGGGCACGGGGAGGGCTTCCTCCCGGTCGCCCGAAGCGGAACGGACCGTCGGGGCAGGCCCCGCGTCGAGAGCGAGCTCGACCCGCGTCCAGGGCGCTGACTCGCCGCCCGCGGGCAGCGGCAGCTCCACGAGGAGCGCGTCGGACGCGCCTGAGACGAGCCTGACCCGGAGGAGCGGGGTGCCCGAGCCCGTGATGGCGATGGCCCGGTACCAGAACACGAAGGTACGGTACTCCCCGAGCGGCACCGCCTCGACGACGCGCTCCGCGGCCGCCGGCGCGCCGGACGTCGCGTCGAGGACGAAGGCCAATGTGTGGTTGGTCGCGCCCGAGACGTAGCGGCCCGCCGAATCGGGGAAGGCCTCCGCGAGCTCGGTGTCCTCCCGGCGCTCGAGGGTCGTGATCCCGATGGTGTCGTCGAAATCCGCGAGGCGGTACGGCAGCTCCCATTCCGGGTCCTCGTCCATGCCCGAGACGAGGCGGTGCCCCGTCGAATCGCCGCTCCGCCAGCCGGCCCGCGCGTCGGCGGAATAAGCGAGGCGGGCCTTCCCTTCGCCGGGCCCGAGCGCGCCTTCGATGCCGCCCGCGAGGTCGATCGAGGCGAGGCTGGCGCCGCCCGCTTCGGAATAGCCCGTACCCGGGATGCCCCAGCGCGCGCCGAGTCCGGTCCACGCGCGCGTTTCGGCGCCGGGGAATTCCGCCCCGGCGGCCGCCGCCACGGTTCCGTCGTGCCGGTCGGCGCTGGCTTCCAGCCAGCGGATCTCGATCTCGTCCGAGGCCGCCGCGAGCGAGACGAGGACCACAGCGTTCCCCTCAAGCGTCCAGAGCGTCTCGCGGAGGCCGTTCCTCCTCACCTCCACCGACCCCGGCACGACGCCAGCGCCGAGCTCGTAGGCCCCGGGCGGGCCGAGGGTCCGGAAACGGAGCGCGCGGGTCGGCGCTGAAGGGGCGCCCGCCAGGTCCGGATCGTCCGAAGCGCGGAGGTAGATGCGATCCAGGCCGACGGAAGCCAGCGGCCTGCGCCGTTCCGCGGAGCGCGGATCGTACATGCCTTCGGGCACGAGCTCGGCGACGGCCCCGTCAGCCGAAGCGGGCAGCGCGAAGGAGAGGTCCGGCAAGCCGCTCGTCAGGTCGACGAGGTCGACGGACGTCGCGGCGGTCCGGTAGTCCTCCGGGACCGGATAGCGGCCGAGCGACTGGAAGTAGTGGACCGGAGACGATCCTTCCGGCGCCGCCGCGTCGTCGCCGTCTGGGTCGAAAAGGAGGACCGCGGAGCGGCCGTCAACGCTCACGGCGACGCCGTCCGCCAGTTCCGCGTCGTCCGACCCGCCCGTCCAGGCGGCGAGGAGCCGACCTTTTGCAGCCGCGCGCAAGTCCACGAGGCCGTCCGTCGCGTCGAGCGCGTACTCGTCGGCGCCGAGCCGCCTGTAGCGTCGCCCGTCGCCGCCCGCGAGCGGACCCGCGGCGCTCTCGAGGTAGAGCGCGAGGTCGGCCACGCCGTCCGAGGGAAGGACGAAAAAGCGGTCTCGGACATAGGCGGTCGCCGGAACGGTCGCGACGCTCTCGGCGCGGTCTCCGCGCCAGACCCGGGAGCGGAGCGCCGCCTGTTCGTAGCGGACCGCGGCGAAGACGCGCACGGTGTCGGGACGGCCGGCCGCGGCGTCGCCATCCGAAGCCCGGAGAGCGACGCCGAACAGGCCCGGGACGCCGGGACCGAGGCTCAGGCCGGGCAACACGGGTATGCCGATGCCGGTGTTGCCGGCGCGGACCTCGTCGAGGAAATCGGCGCGATCCCCGCGCCAGCCGAGCGCGAACTCGTCCACCGTGCCGGCCGGATCGGCGCGAGCCTCCAGGAACCAGCGTTCGGCCACGACGAGCGAGAGCCACAGGTCGGGGGTCTGGGCGAAAAGCGGGACGGGAGCCGAGAGGACCAATCCCTCCGCGCCGCTCCAGGCGGCGGCGAGCGAGCCCGTCGCGCTCGCTTCCCAAAAGCCTTCGATCTCGAGCGAAACCGAGGCGTCGCCGAGCTCGAGCGCGACCAGGCTCTCGGGCGCTTCCTCGGGCAGACCCGCGAAGGCGCGGGCGGACTGCCCCCAAGCGGCGGGGCACAGGCCGGCCGCGAGCGCGGCGACGACGACGACGGGCGCTTTCCTCGCGGCCATGGTATGGATATTATCGTATCGCGCCGCCGTCCGTCGCGTCCACAGGACCCGATCCGTCCGCGGCCAGGCTTCCCTCCGGAGGATCCCAGGACCATGGTCGTCTCGATGTTCCAGATCATCCTCGAGCTGCCGGAGACGGGCTCCATCAAGGACAAGCGCCGCCTCGTGAAGGGCCTCTGCGAGCGGCTCCGGAACAAGTACCGCGTCTCCTGCGCCGAGGTGGACCTCAACGATTCACTGCGCTGGGCGCAGCTCGGCGCCGCCCTGGTCTCGAATTCGAAGGAGCACGGCGAGACGGTCATGCGGAAGGCACTCGAGACGGTGGAGGTGCAGGCAGGCCTCCGCGTCCACGACATGCAGGTCCACTCCGAGGTCTTCGACTGAGGCCCGTGTTTACAAAGCGGTCCGGGGAGCCTAACCTGTTGGCGATGGCGCATCCCACCGTCCTTCCACGGTCCGCCGCGTTCCGCGCGGCCTTCCTCCCGCTCGCCCTCCTGCTCGCCGCGGCGGCGCTCTCGTCGTGCATGGAGCTCGACGCCGCGCTCGAAGTCCGCGCCGACGGCTCGGGACTCCTCTCACTCGACTACGTCCTGCCCGTTTTTTCGGAAAACCTCGATTCGGGCGCGCGCGCACGACGCTACCTGCCCCTTCCCGCCGAGCGCGCGGCCCTCGAAGCCCTGGCCGCCGGCATTCCCGGCCTCCGGCTCGAGGCCTGGGAACGCTCGGCGCCCGACCCCGCTCCCTCCGGCGTCGACCGCTTCCGCATCGCCGCCACGCTTTCGTTCGATTCGCCCGCCGCTCTCGCCGCGTTCGCCGCGGAGGCGGGCGGCGGCGGGATCCGGGGCGGGGAAGCCGCCGGGCGCGGCTTCGACTTGGTCCTTTCCGAAGGCAAGGGCTCCATGGACGGGGGCTTCCTCGCCTTCCTCGCCGCCGCCTTTCCCGAAGCCGCCTGCTCCTTCACCGTGCGCCTGCCCTCGCGCGGCACGAGCAACCGCGGCGCCTTCGACGCGGCGGGCACGACGCTCTCCTGGTCCATCACCCTGCAGGAAATCCTCACCGCGCGCGATACCCTCGACTGGAGCGTGCGCTGGTGAGCCTCACCCAGAAGCCGCGCCGGTGGTCCCGTTCGACGGAGCCGGGCGGCAGAACGCACGCGGAGGTCCTTCCATGAAATCGCCCGCATCCACCGATCGCCGCCGCTCCGGGTCGGCTTCCGCCGCCGCGCTCCTTTCGGCCCTGATCCTCGCCGCGTCCTGCGCGGGCGCGCCCGCGGTTCCGCCGGACGCCGGGGCGCCCGCCGCAGCGACCCCGGTTTCCGTCGCCGAGCTCGACGCCCTGCTCGCGCAGGCAGCCGCCGCCCTCGACAGCTTCCACACGGTTGAGGCCATCCGCTCCTGGGTCGGCGTCCTCGGCCTCGCTGGCTCGAGCGCCGACCCACTCGTCCGCGCGCGCGCCGAAACCGCGCGCGCCGAGCTCGTCCGCGTCGGCAAGCGGCTTTCGCTCGAACCGGGGGAGCTCTGGATCAAGGCGGACGGCACGCAGGCGGAGGCTTCCGTCCGCGGGCTCGGAAAACCCGGCGCCCTCCAGCCGGCGGTCTACCTCTACGAGAATTACGGCACGGTCAAGACGCCAGTGGCCGACGCGCCCATCGCCTTCCAGTTCGTCCGGGGGAAGGGCGTCCTCGTCGAGAGCGTGGCGACCGACTTCGAGGGCCGCGCCAACACCACCGTGAGCCGCCTCGACGAGGCCGCAAAAGGCGCGGCCGTGCGGGCCATGCCGGTCTTCGAGGAGAAAGGCTACCGCTACGCCTTCGCGGAGCTGATCCGCGACTTCGTCTACCTGCCTCCTTCGAAGCTCG
>JAKLEE010000400.1 GCA_022703215.1 Spirochaetota bacterium
ACACAATCCTGGCGAAGCTCGAGCCGATTGCGAAGCGGCTCAATAAGACACTGCATTAATGGGACGACACACTAGCCCTGAGCAAGAGGCCGCAAGTGCCTCGCGTCGAAGCCCGAAGGGTGACCTGTTCAAGAGCCGCCGTGCGGCGCGTGAATAGGTCAGGCTAGAGCCGGCCCGCCGCAGGCGCGCGGCGTCGGGCGCGGCGGTTCCGACCTCCGGCTCTAGCACCCTTTCAGGGTGCGTGTTCGATGGATCCGTCGTTCCGGGGGTCGGGCTACGCGCGACCCCCGGCTACGATCTGGCACCCCTTCCAGGGTGCCGGGGCGGGCCATCCTGAAGGGATGACAGAACGTAGCCGGGGGTCGGGCGCAGTCCGACCCAATGCCGTTAAGTTTCGAACTTGGCTAGTGTGTCGTCCCGTAAGTCTAGTTGCATAATCGCCGACCGGTGCTATCTTGCGCTCTGTGGTGTGAAACCATACCCCGGAGCACGACATGAAGAGAGCACCGCAAATCACGTTGACGGATGAGGAGCGGCGAGTGCTGACCGCGACGGCCAGATCCGGAACGGCACCGTCGCGGGACGTACGTCGCGCACGCATCGTCCTGGATGCCGCCGCCGGCCTTGAGAACCTCCAGATCGCGGCCGCGGTGGGCACGGACAGAAACAGCGTTGCCAGATGGCGCTGCCGGTTTGCCGCCGAGCGTCTGAGCGGCCTGCGCGACCGCCCGCGGGAGGGCCGTCCGCCGGTGCACGGCCCGGTGAAGGCCGAGGAGATCGTGGGGCGGGCGCTGGCGGAGAAGCCGGCAAATCGCACGCACTGGAGCACGCGTGCCATGGCAGGGGCGGCGGGAGTGAGCAAGTCGACGGTCTCTCGGGTGTGGCGCGCCAACGATGTGAAGCCGCATCTTGTGAGAACGTTCAAGTTGTCCAACGACAAGCACTTCACCGAAAAACTGCGCGACGTGGTCGGGCTTTACCTTAACCCGCCCGACCACGCGCTGGTGCTGTGCGTCGATGAGAAGTCGCAGATTCAGGCGTTGGATCGGACACAGCCGGGGTTGCCGATGAAGCGCGGCAAGAACGGCACGCGAACTCACGATTACGTTCGTCATGGCACGTGCTGCCTCTTCGCCGCCCTCAATGTCCTGAACGGCGAGGTGCTGGCCCAGGTTGAGACCCGTCACCGGCATCAGGAGTACCTGCGGTTCCTGCGCCTGATCGACCGGTCGACGCCTCGGGATCTGGATCTGCATCTTATCGCCGACAACTACTGCACCCACAAGCACCACAAGGTCGCAGCCTGGCTGCAGAAGCACCCGCGCTTCCACGTCCATTTCATCCCCACCTCCTCGTCGTGGCTGAACCTCGTCGAACGGTTCTTTGGCAAGATCACTGACGAGCGCATCCGCCGCGGCGTCTTCCACAGCCTCATCGAGTTGATCGAGGCCATACACGAGTACATTGAGCAGCACAACCGCAGTCCCAAACCGTTCGTCTGGACGAAGGACGCCGACACAATCCTGGCGAAGCTCGAGCCGATTGCGAAGCGGCTCAATAAGACACTGCATTAATGGGACGACACACTAGCC
>JAKLEE010000401.1 GCA_022703215.1 Spirochaetota bacterium
TGGAGCTCCCGGTCCACGACCGCGACTGGCTCATCGAGCGCATCGGTGGCCAGCGATCGAAGGAGGCCAAGGAGCTGGAGAAGGCGGCACGGAGGAGATAGCGGATGCTGAACAACCTCGGGCTCGGGTTCGTCTTCACGGCGCGCGACCTCGCGTCGGCGAAGATGTCCGCGCTCGAGAAGCGCTTCTCCAGCCTCGATGACCGCGTCACCGGCGGCACCGACCGGATGACGGGGGCGTTCCGCCAGCTCGGCATCGGCATCGGCATCTTCACCGCCGGCGCGGCCACCGTCGCCGGGGCCTTCGCCCTGGCCGACGCGGCAGGCAAGTTCGAGCAGTCGATCGCCGCCGTGGCGGCAGTCTCCGGGGCCACGGCCAAGGAGCTGGAGCAGCTCAAGAACGCCGCCATCGACGCCGGCATCGAGACGCAGTTCTCGCCCACGGAGGCCACCATCGGGCTGCGCGAGCTGGCGCAGGCCGGCTACAACGCCCAGGAGTCGATGAAGCTCCTGCGGCCGGTGCTCGACCTCGCCGCCGGCTCGCTCGGCGAGCTGACCCCGCAGGCGGCCGCCGGGCTCGCGGCCCAGGCCATGAAGGCGTTCGGCATCAGCATGGACGACGCGGGCATCTCCGTCGACCGCATGCTCCAGGCCGTCAACGTCTTCGCCCTCAACGCGAGCGAGCTGCCGATGGCCCTTGGCACGGCCTCGCGCGGCGCCCAGTCGCTCCACCAGTCCCTCTCCGAGACGCTCATCTCCCTCGGTCTGGTGAAGAACATCATCCCCGGTGTCGAGCGCGCCTCGACGGCCGTGGCCGTCGCCATGGAGCGGCTTGCCGACCCGAAAACGCAGAAGGAGCTGCGCGGCATCGGCGTGGCGGTTGTGGACAGCAAGGGGAGCTTCCGCCAGTTCCTCGACGTCCTCGGAGACATGGCCCCGGCCCTCGACAAGATGACCGAGGCGCAGCGCTCGGCCTTCCTGCTCAAGGCGTTCGGCCGCGAGGCGCTCGGCGGCGTCAACTCCATCCTGACCCAGGTCACGAACGGCATACGCACGAACACCGGCGAGACGGTGAAGGGCGCCGAGGCCATCGCCTACCTACGAAAGCAGTTCCAGGACGCGGGCGGCACGGCGGCGCAGTTCCGCGAGAAGATGCTCAACACCTTCGCCGGCCAGAAGCAGCTCCTGCGCGGCTCCCTGGAGACGCTCGCCATCGTCATGGGCGAGCCGTTCGCCCAGGTGCTCAAGCCCGTGGTCACGGCCGTCGTCGATGCGCTCAACGCGCTCCTCAAGTTCATCCGCGCCATGCCCGCGGGGGTGAAGAAGGCCTTCGCCGGGTTCGTCGTGGCTGCCGGTGCGATCGTCGCGCTCATCGGCGCGGTTATCACCGCCAAGGCCGGCATCGCGCTCCTCGCGATCGGCTTCAAGGCGCTGGGCATCAGCATCGGCGGCATCATGGCCACGCTGCTCCCGGCCATCCTGATCGTCGGTCTGCTGGCGGCAGTGATCGCCGGCTTCGTCGTCGCCTTCAAGAAGAACCTCGGC
>JAKLEE010000402.1:0-236 GCA_022703215.1 Spirochaetota bacterium
GAAGGCGTCGCCGATGGACTCGGCCCTGAAGAAGATCCAGCCCAGGGTCGTGAGGCAGAAGGTCCCGGCCATCTGGAGGACTTCCCTTGGCCGCGGGAGAATCCGCCCGGCCGCCGCGATCCCGATGTTCCGACGGTTCCGGTCCGAGAGGAGGAGGGGCATGAAGTAGAGCGCGTTGAGCGCGCCCCAGGCCAGGAAGGTCCAGTTGGCCCCGTGCCAGAAACCGCTCACCAGGA
>JAKLEE010000402.1:246-1541 GCA_022703215.1 Spirochaetota bacterium
AGCCCGCCCAGCACCATGGTGAGAAAAAGATTCACGTAACGCCGTCCACGGCCGTTCCGGTTGCCGCCCAGCGGCACATAAAGATAGTCGCGCAGGAAGGCGGAGAGCGAAATATGCCAGCGCCGCCAGAACTCCGCGATGTCGCGGGAGAAGTAGGGGTAGGCGAAATTCCTCATGAGCCTGAAGCCGAAGAGCCTCGAGGTCCCGATGGCTATGTCCGAGTAGCCGGAGAAGTCGCCGTAGATCTGGAAGCAGAAGACCGCGCCCAGGGCCAGGGTGCTGCCGGAGAAGGATCCCCACTCGTCGAAGATGATGTTCGCGTGGGCGGCGCAGCGGTCGGCGATGACGATCTTCTTGAAGAGTCCCCAGAGGATCTGCCTGGCCCCGTCCATCGCCTTCTCGTAGTCGAACTCGCGCTTCTCGTAGAACTGCGGCAGGAGGTTCGTCGCCCGCTCGATCGGCCCCGCGACGAGCTGGGGGAAGAAGCTCACGTAGGCCATGAAGGCCACGAAGTCCCTCGTGGGCTTCAGGTCCCGCCTGTAGCAGTCGATCGAGTAGCTCATCGTCTGGAAGGTGTAGAAGCTGATGCCGACGGGGAGGATGACGCGCAGGGAGGCCGCCTGGATCGGCAGGCCGAAGAGCGTGAAGGCGTCGGCGAAGCTCGCGGCGAAGAAGTTGAAGTACTTGAAGAAGCCGAGGAGTCCCAAATTGACGGCAACGCTCGCGGCGAGGAGGAGCTTCCGCTTCCGTGCGTCCTCCTCCTCCGCGAGCCCCAGGCCCACGAGGTAGTCGACCAGGCTGCTGAAGAAGAGCAGCGACAGGAAGCGCCAGTCCCACCAACCGTAGAAGAGGTAGCTCGCCGCCACGATGAGGAGGTTCTGCAGGCGCAGGTTCCTCCTGAAGACGAACCAGTAGAGGGCGAAGACGACGGGGAGGAAGATGGCGAAATCTAGGGAGTTGAAGCTCATCCTGACATGCTCCGGAGTGGGGTAATTATCGCTCGAGGCGCCGCTAGCCGCGTCCGCGCAGGAGATCCCTGCGCGAGACGAGCCAGGCCGCGGGCAAGGCCAGGGCCCAGAGCGTCCGGGCGAGCCCCGGATTGAGCGCCTCCCGCTGCTCCCGCAGGCCCCGCCCCGCGAGGAGGGAGAAGCGACCGTAGTGCACGGCGTTCTTGAGGAAGGCGACCGGGTCGTAGCGGAACCAGTCCAGGTCCTCGTTCAGGACCCCCGCGTTGCGCAGCGCGCCCATGAGGGGTTTCTTGATCTTCCGGTCGCGGGAGCTCAAGGAGCCGCCCT
>JAKLEE010000403.1 GCA_022703215.1 Spirochaetota bacterium
AGTCCACGCTGCTCCGAACCCTCGTGGGAATGCAAGCGCCCCTCGCCGGAGCGATCCGGCTGCGCGGCGTGCCCGTCGCGTCCCTGTCCGTCGAAGATCGCGCGCGACTGGCCGCCTGCGTCTTCACCGACCGCTTCGACTCCGGCTGGTTCACCGTCTTCGACATCGTCTCCTTCGGACGCTACCCCTACACCGATGCGCGCAACAGGCTCTCCGAACGCGACCGGGAAATCGTCAGCGAGGCGATTCGGGAAACCGGACTGCGGGGCTTCGAGTCGCGCCGCTTCGCGGAGCTCTCCGACGGGGAAAAGCAGAAAGCCCTAACCGCCCGCGCGGTAGCCCAGGACGCCCCGCTCCTCGTGCTCGACGAGCCTACCGCCTTCCTCGACGCACCCGCCCGCATCGAGGTGTTCCACCTGGCCGGCCGCCTCGCGAGATCCCGCGGCAAGGCCGTCATCGTCTCCACCCACGACGTCGACCTCGCGCTCCGCCACGCGGACGAGCTCTGGGTTCTCGACCGCGACCACGCATTCGTTTCCGGCGCGCCCGAGTCCATGGCGCTGTCCGGAGCGCTTGGCCGGGCGTTCGACGGGCCCGTGGTGCGTTTCGATCCGGCGAGCGGCGCCTTCCGCGCGCCGGGCGAACCCGTGCCCTTCGCTGTCGGCATTTCCGGAGAGGACCCGGTTGCCCTCGGCTGGACCATCCGCCTCGCGGAACGCCTCGGCTGCGTCATCGAGCCCGAGGACGGGCGCTACGACGCTATGATCCGCGCACCCGGAGCGGGAACCGGACAAGCGTGGGAACTCGAACATGCCGGAACCGTCACCCGGGTCGACTCGATCGAGGACCTCTCCGGGCGTCTCGGGCTCCTCGTTGCGGACGCTCGGACCCGGGGCGAAGCGCCATGAAAAAAGGACGACCCCGAATCCCGCAACGGGTTCGGGGCCGGATGCGTCCTCGGGCGCTCTACGCGAATTTGTAGCCGAAGCGGCGAAGCATTCCCTTGCGCTCGGTCTTGTCCGCCTCGCTCTCGACGCCCTTGGGAGAGGCCCCGTCGATGACGCCCAGGATGCCCGCGCCTTGTCCGGTGCGCGCCACGATGGCTTCGACCGGATTCGCCGTCGCGCAGAACACCCGACAGACCTCCTGGCACGACTTTACGCGGTCGAGCACGTTGATGGGAAAAACGCCGGTTCCGAGCACGAGGTAGAAGGTATGCCCCGCGCCGGTCGCCTTGGCGCAGCCGACCGCGTCTGCGATCAAGCCCTGGTCGGTTCCCTCGGTCCGCACCAGGCAGGGACCCGACGCCTCGTTGAACGCGAGTCCGTACTTAGCGCCGGGCAGCGACGAGGCCATGATTTCCGCGAGGTCCTCGACCGTCTTGATGAAATGCGACTGTCCGATGATGATGTTGCAGTCCTTCGTCCAACGAAGCTGCACGTTCTCGATCGTCATGCCCATGTCCGGCACCTCCGATCCGAGGATAGCCCGTTGCCCCGCTCGAGACAAGCTCGGGCACGGGC
>JAKLEE010000404.1 GCA_022703215.1 Spirochaetota bacterium
CATGAGGGGTTTCTTGATCTTCCGGTCGCGGGAGCTCAAGGAGCCGCCCTCTCCGACGTAGTAGATGCGCACTACCTCGTTGAAGAAGCGGGTCTTGTACTTCCGCCCCATGTCCGACCAGCGGAAGCCCGCCATCTCGGCGGTCTCCAGGAAGGGGAACTCGCGCATCACATCCGTGCGGACGAAGCCCCATTTCTCGCCGCGGACCTTGTAGCGGTACTTCCGCTCCAGGTGGGTAGAGTCGAGGGGACTCGCGGGGAAGCGGTCGCCGACCAGGCGTCCGCGCTGGTCGACGCAGAGGCCCGCCGCGCCGGCGAAGGAGGCGCGCTCGCCCTCGGGGATCGATTCCCAGATCCGCTTGAAGGTCGCGAGCGCCTCGGGCGGGAACTCGTCGTCGGAGTCCGCGGTGATGAAGAGCTCCCCGCGGGCGAGCTCGATCCCGCGGTTGGTCGCGAAGTGCTTCCCCTTGTTCTCCTGGAAGGCGTAGACGACCGGGAAGCCGGCCTCCCGCGTCCAGCCTTCGACGAGAGCCCTCGTCCCGTCCGTGGAGCCGTCGTCAACGACGACCCATTCGAAGTCGCGGAAGGTCTGCACGCGGAGCGAGCGGTAGACGCGGTCCAGCGTATGGGCGCGGTTGTAGGTTGGGGTGAAGACGGTGAAAAGCATTCTGTTCCTTGTCGCGGGTCTCTAGCGATAATACCCCGCCGCGAGCGCGCGTAGCAACGAGATGTCGGCTCCCTTGGTGCGGAGTCGGCGATGGGGCATGCATACGCCGCCACGGGAGGCGATCGAGGCGAAAGCCGCAGCCAACCTCAGTCGGCGCACCTGGCCGTCGATGACGATGTCGTTCCCGGCGCAATTGTAGGTATGGAGCGTGGCCAGCCCCCGCAGGGCCTTGGCCGGTATCGTCGCGCGAGGTTCCTCGCGGTACTCGCCCTCGTCGAGCCGTACGATCTCGTGGAGCGTGACCGCCTTCCCGTAGCCGCCGGCGCAGTCCTGGGCGGGGCGGAAAAGCCGCCCGTCGATCTCGAAAAGCTTGCCCGCGCAGCGCGAGTTGCGGACGTCGATCGCCACCGGATTGGCGGGGTGAGGCGTCCAGCCCGGCGCGGCGAGCTTTTCGGAGCGGAAGGCGTAAAGCTCTTCGCTCAGGGACGAACCCCCGCTCGTCCGCATGCTCGCCAGGAGCCACCAGCCGTCGGGCCGCTTGAAGACGCTCGCGTCGGCGCATTCCAGGCCTTCGACCAGCGTCGCCGCCTTTTCCCAGCGCGAGGGGAACTCCACGCAGCGGTAAAGGTCCAGGCTCTTGTTCTGGTGGCTCTCGGGCAGCATGTACAGCTCTCCGCCTTCCTCCACGAGGTAGGGATAGGAGAGGTGGTAAGGACATTCCAGGACCGTCTGAGGGCGGTCCAGGCTGCCGTTCTCCAGTACCTTGGCGCAGGCTATCCTCGCATGGGGCGCACCGAACAGCTGTTCCTCGAAAAAAAGCCAAAGCTCTTCGTCCCTCCGGTACGGGAAG
>JAKLEE010000405.1 GCA_022703215.1 Spirochaetota bacterium
GCCACGTCACCACCAGATCAGCCTGCCGATCCCCTTGCCGTCCCAGCGCCATGTCGATCAACCCCTCGAACCGCTATCAGCCCGTTGACGATGTGTCGTTCGTGATCATGCCGGATCGGTGCTGACGATCACGACGAGGATGCCGAGGCCGGTTTCGTCGATGGCAAGAATGACGAACACCGCCGTTTCCGCCATTTGAGCGACGATTAGCAACCGTTTCCCGCGGGCGGCGGCTTCCTTCGGCGTTCCGGCGCCGATCAGCAGGCGCATCAGGATCCCGAGGTTGTGGCCGGCGACGTGGATCAGGTAGCGCTTGTGGACGTTCTCGCGTCCGCGGAGCCACGTTCGGCGCATGCCGCCACGCTCCAGATTGTGGGCGAACGAGCGCTCGACGAGTTCGGCCCGTTTTCGCATTCCCGCCTTGCCGACCTCGGAGCGCAGCCGGTTGCGGTTGGCGTAGACCGCGGTGCGTGCGTCTTCGTCACCGTGCCAGCGAGAGAACGTCTTTCGCTGCGGCTCGGCGATGCGCGTCTTCCAGACGCCGCCGTCGAGATCCTTCAGGACTGCGCGGGAGTGGTAACCTTTGTCGGCGATGAGCTCGGCGGGTTTTGCCGGGTTCGGCGCTCGATCGACATTCGCCAGGTTCGCTGCCGCGGCCTTCAGCGTCCCCGGCAGCGTTGTCGTATCACCCTCGTCGGCCGGGTGGACCTCCGCCGCCACGACGACGCCGGTGTCCAGATCGACGGCGTGTTCCGGCTTGTAGCCGAGATGGGTGGAGCCATCCTTCATCCTGGCGATCTTCGCTTCGGGATCGGTCGCGCTCACCCAGTCCGCATTGGACAGCGTCTTGCCCTTCCGTTTCCGGTCCAGGCGAACAAGGTCTTCGGCCGAGGGCGTCTCGATGCCGCTCTCCTTGGCCATGCGCTTCAGCATTTCCCGGTAGGTCTCGCCCGTCTCCCGGCGGACGATCGCGCGCAGCGCGGCGTTGGCCTCCATGGTCGAGGCGTCCACCCCGATCCGATCGCCCTTCACCAGACCGTGCTCCGCGATCAGCGATAGCACCCAGCCGAAGACCTGTTCATGGACCTCATGCGGCAGGCGGCTCCGCGTCTTCGACAGCCAAGAATGATCCGGTACCCGGGCGGTCGTCTCAAGGCGCAGGAAGTCCCTCAGCGAAAGCGAGTCCGCGCAGCGCCACTCGATCCCGCGCTCGGAGTCGATGCCTTCGAAGTAGCCGACCATGTGCATCCGGAAGTACCGCCCCGGCGGGATCGACGGCGCCCCCATCTTCGCCGCGTAGTACGGCTTGCACGCCGCCTCGGCAAAGGCGTCAAAGCCGGCGTCGACCAGAACCGCCTGCAGCCGATCGTAAAAGACATGCCCCGGCGAACGCGGCATCTCCCGCCACGTCACCACCAGATCAGCCTGCCGATCCCCTTGCCGTCCCAGCGCCATGTCGATCAACCCCTCGAACCGCTAT
>JAKLEE010000406.1 GCA_022703215.1 Spirochaetota bacterium
CGAGGGCAAGCGCGGTGAGCCGCGCAACCGTCCGCCCTTCCCGGTCGAGGCCGGATATATGGGGAAGCCCACCACGGTGAACAACGTGGAGTCGTACTGCGCGGCGGCGCGCATCGTGATGGAGGGCGGCGAGTGGTTCCGCAAGATGGGGACCAGTCAGTCGGCGGGTACCAAGCTGGTGAGCGTGTCGGGCGACTGCAAAAAGCCCGGCGTATACGAGATAGAGTTCGGCACCACGCTCCAGACGCTTATGGAGATGGTGGAGGGCCGCACGGCGAAGGCCGTGCAGGTCGGCGGGCCCTCGGGCGTGTGCGTTGGCAAGAAGGACTTCGGACGAAGGATAGGCTTCGAGGACCTCGCCACGGGCGGATCGATCATCGTGATCGGCCCGGAGAGAAATCTTCTCGAGATCGTGAAGAACTTCATGGAGTTCTTCGTCGAGGAGTCGTGCGGCTGGTGCGTGCCGTGCCGCGCGGGGAACGTGCTGCTCCTCAACAAGCTCGAGAAGATCATGGACGGGCATGCCGGTAAGAATGACATAGCCGAGCTCGAGTCCTGGTGCCTGACGGTGAAGGCCATGAGCCGCTGCGGCCTGGGGCAGACCTCGCCGAACCCGATATATACGACGATCCAGAATTTCCGGGAGCTGTACGAGGCGAAGGTGAAAGGCGACGCGGAGTACGTTACGGAGTTCAACCTCGCCGAGGCGGTGAAGGCCTCCTGCGAGGCGGCCGGAAGAATACCAAACGTCCACGAGGAGCACTGAGATGAGCGAGATAAAATTCACGATAGACGGAAAGGAGTGCGCGGCGAAGGCCGGGCAGACGATCGTCGAAGCCGCGCGCGATAACGGCGTCTACATCCCGACCCTGTGCCATTACGAGGGGATCAAGCCCGCCGGGGCCTGCCGCGTCTGCACGGTCCGCGTTGGCGGCAGAAACATGGCCGCGTGCACAACGCCCGTGGCGAACGGCATGGTGATAGAGAACAAGACCGACGAGCTCGAGGACATGCGCAAGGCGATCATCGAGATGCTGTTCGTCGAGGGCAACCACATGTGCCCGGTGTGCGAGAAAAGCGGCAACTGCGAGCTGCAGGCGCTGGCCTACCGCTACACGATGCTCGCGCCGCGCTTTCCGTACCTGTGGCCCAGGCGGGGGGTCGACGCTTCCATGCCGAAGCTGTACAAGGACGGCAACCGCTGCATCCAGTGCCTGCGCTGCGTCCGCGGCGTAACGGCCGCCGACGGGCGGAAGGTCTTCGGCCTGGTCAACCGCGGAGGGCGGGTGCGCATAAGCCACGACGCGGAACTATCGAACGCCCTCACCGACGAACAGGCGCGGCGGGCCATGGACCTCTGTCCGGTCGGCGCGCTCATACGCAAGGAAGTGGGCTACGCGGTGCCCATCGGAAAGCGCAAATACGACAGCGCCCCCATAGGCGGCGACGTGGAA
>JAKLEE010000407.1 GCA_022703215.1 Spirochaetota bacterium
AATTCCAAGTCCCCCTTTTCCCTCCTCTCCCTCTTGGCTCCTTAACTCCGTGCCTCCGTGGTTTCTTCTTCGTTTATCGGGCCAGGGCGGATTCGAGGACTTCCGCGGCGGCGAGGAGCTCCTCGTCGGCTCCGGATCGGCCGGCGAACTGGAGTCCGAGCGGCAGGCCCTCGAGCTTCTCGCCCGAGGGCAGCGCGAGCGTCGGGACGCCCGCGTGAGTCCAGGGCAGGTTCATGACGGGGTCGCCGGTGGACTCGATTCCGCGAGGCGCCGGGCCGGGCGCGGAGGGCGAAACCCAGAAATCGGCGCCCGCGAGGGCCAGCGCGGCGTCGAGCTCGCCGCGGAGCTTGCCCTGGCCCGCGCGGTCCGCCGCGAGCTCGTCGACGCCTATGGCGCGCCCCTGCTCGATGAGGTCGACCGTGCGCGCGTGATACAGCGCGCGATGGCCGTCGAACCAAGGCGCATGCGTCGCGGCGATCTCGGCGGCCGCGATGCGCCGGTGCCGCGCGTTGACGTCGACGATGTCGCCCAGGGCTCTTGTCCGCACGACGCGGAAACCCGCGCCTTCGAGCCGCGCGAGCGAGCGTTCGAAGGACTCGAGCGCCGCGGCGTCCGCCTGCGCCAGGTAGGGGCCGTCGGGAACGAGCAGCACGGGAGGCGTCGCCTCGAAGCGCCGGGCGGCGCGGGCGCACGCGGCGGCGTCCCAGCCCGTATCGATCAGCTCCGCTCCGGCCGCGAGCGTCGCCGCGTCCGCGCCGATAAGCCCGACATGGTCGAGCGAAGGCGCGAAGGGCACCAGGCCGTCCGCCGCCACGCGGCCCCAGGTCGGCTTCCAGCCGGAAACGCCGCAGAAGGCCGCGGGCCGGGAGATCGAGCCGATGGTCTGGGTGCCGAAGGCCAGCTCGCAGAAAGCGGCTGCGACCGCGGCCGCGGAGCCCGAGCTCGAGCCGCCGGGCGTGCGCGCAAGGTCGCGGGGGTTCCTCGTCGGGCCTGGCGCGAAATACGCGAACTCCGTGGACACGGTCTTGCCGAGCACGAGGGCGCCCGCGCCTTTCAGCGTCGTGACGACGGAGGACTCGCGCATGGCGAACAGCTCGGGCGGGAGCCGCGAACCCGCGCGGGTCTCGAAGCCGTCCGCGGAGAAAATGT
>JAKLEE010000408.1 GCA_022703215.1 Spirochaetota bacterium
GTCCCTCCTTGGCGAGCAGTCCGTCGAGCGAGGCCTTCATGAGGGCGGGCGCCGCGGCGCGGGGAAGGAGGCCGAGGACGGTGGCAGCGAGCCTGTTCCGCGCCCCCGCGACCGTCCAGGCCCTTCCCCGCGCCAGGGCGCGGAGGCCGATCCTCGCCACGTCGGCGGCGTCCATGGCGTTGCGCTCGGAGAAGGCCAGGTACTTGGCGCTGCGGATGCCGGCCGCCGCGTCGAAGTTCGTGCGCACGTAGCCGGGGAGGAGGCAGGTCACGCCGACCCCCCTGGGCTTGAGCTCGGCCCTGAGCGCGAGCGAGAAGGAGAGGACGTAGCTCTTCGTCGCCGCGTAGGCCGCGAAGTAGGGCGTGGCGTTGAGCCCCGCGAAGGAGCCGACGTTGAGTATCCTCCCGCTTCCCCTGTCCCGCATGTCGCGGCCGAAGAGGGAGGACAGGACGGTGAGGGCCGTGACGTTGAGCGCCGCCATCGCCTCCAGCGCGGCGGGCGGGAGGTCCGCGCTCTGGCCCAGGAGGCCCGAGCCCGCGTTGTTGACGAGGAGGTCCACCTCGAGGCCCCGGTCGCGGCAGGCCCGGTGGAGCCGCTCCCCGGCGCCCGGCTCGGAGAGGTCGGCCTGGAGGGCGATCGCCTCCTTCGCGCGCGGGCCTTGGAGGCCCGCGCGCACCGACTCGAGCCTTTCCGCGTTCCGGCCCGCGAGGACGAGCCTCCAGCCTTCCCGCGAGAGGGCGCGGGCGAACTCCGCGCCGATGCCGCCCGAGGCGCCCGTCACGAGGGCCGTGCCCGGCCCCTGCTTGTTCCTTGCGTCCATCATTCCGCCTCCCTTGCCTTGGCCGCCGACGCGCCCGCCGGATGCTCCGCCCCCTCGGGCGGCTTCGCGCCCGCCCGCTCCGCGGGCCGGGCCGCCTCCACGAGGCGGCCCGAGTCGCCGCGGCCGCGGAAGCGCAGGACGTTGACCATGAAGATGTCGAGCTTGCTCACCAGGCTGGGCGGGAGGAGGTTGCCGTCCACCTCCACGGAGATCATCGGGTAGCCCCGCTCCCTGGCCCAGGGGGCGAAAAGCCCCTCGATCACCCGCCCGATCAGGCAGGCGAAG
>JAKLEE010000409.1 GCA_022703215.1 Spirochaetota bacterium
CAGATCCTCGTCCTCGTCGCCTTCCTCGTGGCCGGCGCGCTCGCCGTCCGGCTCAAGCTCGCCCCGCCGCGCAAGGCCGTCGACGCTCTCGTGCGTGTTGTCCTGCGCGCCCTGCTCGCGGTCATGGGTTTCAGGCTCGGCAACGACCCGGCCCTGGCGGCCCGGCTCGGGAGCATCGGCGCCCTGGCGCTCGCCTCGGCCTTAGGCGGCCTCGCGGGGACGGTGGCCCTGGTCGGCGCCGTCGAGCTGCTCATCGGGCGGCTCCGCCGGAAACCCGCGCCCGCCCGTGCGGCCGGACCGGCCGTGCCTGGCACTCCCGAACCTCACGCCAGCCGCGCCCTGCCGGCGGACGGCATGTCTCCGGACCGGAAGGGCTTCGGTGCCGCGCTCGCGCGCTTCCGCGACCCGCTCGTCCTCCTCGCCTACGTCGTGGCCGCCCTGATCGCGGGGCTGCTCCTGCCGCCGCTCGGCCTCGACACGGGCTTGGCCACCGCGTGGATCCTCAATGCCCTGCTGTTATTCGTCGGAATGCAGTTCGCGCAAGCCGGCATCTCGTTCAAGGAGGCGGCGCTCCGCCCGGAGACCCTCGCGGTGCCGCTCGCGACGGCCGCCGGCTCGCTCGCCGCCGCCTTCGTCCTCGCGCCCGCCTTCGGCCTTCCCCTCGGCCGCGCGCTCGCCCTGCAGGCTGGCTTCGGCTGGTACAGCCTCTCGGGCGTCCTCATCGCGGACCTGGGCGATCCGGCGCTCGGCTCGGCCGCCTTCCTGGCGAACCTGCTCCGCGAGTCCTGCGCCCTCGTCCTGATTCCCTTCCTCGCGCGCACCCGGATACCGCTCGCGGCCATCGGCTGCGGGGGCGCCACCGCGATGGATGTGACCCTTCCGCTCATCGAGCAGGGCCTCGGCCCCTCGAGCGTGCCCGTGGCCTTCGCCTCGGGCGCCCTGCTCTCACTCTCCGTCCCCGTCCTCGTGCCCCTCTTCTTCGGCCTCTGATCGTCACCAGAGGAAGCCAACCACGGAGGCACGGAGACTTGGAGGGAAGCAGCGGGAGTGGAAAGGGGACTCGGATTGACCCCGGTT
>JAKLEE010000041.1 GCA_022703215.1 Spirochaetota bacterium
TCGGATTCCGACTGGGCCATGGCCCTGCTCGAAACGGAGGGTGTCTGCGTCGTCCCCGGCACGGGCTTCGGCCAGATTCCCGGCACCGCCCACTTCCGGACCACCATCCTGCCGCCCACCACCGCCCTCGAGGACGTCGTGAAGCGCATCGCCCGCTTCCACTCGTCGTTCAGGTAAATCCTGTCCGGGGAAGGGAACCCCTGCGCGGTTCCCTTCCCCGGCCCCCATCCTTCCGTGCCCGGCGCGCTCGAGGTCTGTCCCTCGAAAGCCTGCTCGCTCGAGGTCTGTCCCTATCCCTCGAGCTGTTTCCTCATAAAGCCCGCCGGAGCGCGCAATCTTCGCAGAACGGGAGCCGCGGGCCGTCCGAAAGGCAGCCCAGGCAGCGGATACCCTCGGGCGCGCTCGGCCGCGTGGCCGGGTCCCAGCGTTCCCAGACCTTCCGGAGCTCGTCCGGGTTCTCCGAAACGGTGGCCAGGTACGCGGGGCATTCCGAACAGTCAAAGCCGCAGGGAGCGAGGGACGGTCTCACGGTTCGCCGGCTCCGTCCCCGTGGCCGTGGCGATGGTGTATGTCGGAGACGTGGGCGTGGCTGTGCGAGCGCGCCGCGTGCGCGTGCCCGTGGGCGTGGCCGAAGAGGCGCTCGAAGGCCGGGAGCGAGGCGTGGGCGTGCTCGTGGTGGCCCTCGCCGTGACGGTGCCAGTGGGTGTGGCTGTCAGCCTCGTGGGCGTGGCCGTGGGCGTGGCGCTCGGAGAACAGCGCGGCGTAGGAAAGCGTCATGATGGCCATGGCGAGGATGCGCGTCGCGTCGAAGCGCTCGCCGAGCGCGAGCGCCGCGAGGGCGAGCCCGAAGACCGGCGACGACGAGAACCAGAGCTGGGCGCGCGAGGCTCCGAGGCCCTGCGCCGCCGAAATGTAGAGCACGATGCTCGCCCCGTACGAAAGCGCGCCGATGGCGAGCGCGGCCGCCACGGTTGCCGGTCGAAGCCCGTCGCCGCCCGAAGCCGCGAGGCCGATCGCTAGGTTGACGGTTCCCGCGACCGCTCCCTTGAGGAAGGTGCTCTCCTCGGGCTTGAGGGCGTCCACCAGCGCCGTGAAGTGGTTGTCGAAGCCCCAGGCCAGGCAGGCCGCCGCCACGAGGAGGCCCCCCAGCGGCCCGCTCTGTCCCCCTCCGAGCGAGAGCAGCGCCGAGGCCGCGAGCACGCCGGCGGCGGCCAGGGACGAACGGCGCGTCATGCGGTCGCGGAAGACGAAGTGGCCGAGCGCGGCCGTGGCCACCATCTCGAGGTTGAGCCAGAGCGATACCGACATCGAGGCGGCCGCCCGGAGCCCGAACAGCAGCAGGACGGGACCGGCGAAGCCTCCCGCGAGGATGGAGCCCGCCACGAGGAGCCGGTTGCGCCGTCCCGCGGCGCGCAGTTTCCCGGCGAGTCCCGCGCCTTCGGGTCCCCGGCGGAGCGCCCGGGGCGCCAGGGCCAGCGCCGCTCCGAGGTAGAAGAGCCCCGCCAGCGTGAACGGATCCAGCGAACCGAGGAGGAGCTTTCCGAGGGGCGTCGCGGTGCCGAAGAGGGCGGCAGCCGCGAGGGCGAGCAGGACGGGGATGCGCATGGCCGTGGATTCTAGCGCCCGCGCGTCACCGCGGGAAGCTGCAGCGCGCGCCGTAGGCGCGGCACGGGGATGGAGGGGTCCGGGGCGGGAAGGGGCTTCCTCGCGGCGCCGGAATCATGGAAACAGCCGAAACGAAGCCCCTTCTCCCCCGGTCGGCCCGCGTTCCGGACCTAGGCCTTGAAAGCGAAGCTCGCCTCGGCCCCGCGCTTTGCCGTCATGCGGAATTCGCCGCCGAGCTGTTCGGCGAGCATGGAGACGAGCGAGAGTCCGAAGCCGCCCGGCTTCCGTTTGATGGAGCCCTCGGGAAACCCGCGGCCGTTGTCGCTGACGGTGAGCTCGACACGCCCGTCCTTCCGGCGAAGCGAGATGTCGAGCCGCGGCGCGTCGGTCGTGCCCGGAGCGAAGGCATGCTTGAGGGCGTTGGTGACGAGCTCGTTGAGCACGATGCCGAGCGGGAACAGCTGTTTGGGGGACAGGGCGAACTCGTCGGCGTCCAGTTCGACCCGGAGGCCGGCAGGCGCCGGGTACACCTCGACGATGGTGCCGGCCAGCGACTCCAGCCAGGGTCCGACGGGGAGTTCGGCGCCGTCACCGGAATCGAGGAGCTTCTCGTAGAGCACGCGCATGGAGCCGATGCGGCCGATGGAATCGCGGAGCGCGGCGACGGCGGAGGGGTCCTCGACCATCCGGGCCTGCATCGAGAGCAGGCCTTCGACGGAGGCGATGTTGTTCTTGATGCGGTGGTGCGCTTCCTTGAGGAGCAGCTCGCGGTCCTCGACCCGGCTCCGCATCTCGGCGTCGGCCATCTTCCGCTCCGTCACGTCGCGCGCGATGCCGAGGAAGGCCAGGGGTTTTCCCTCCGCGTCGCGGACGACCGTGCCGCGGGACGAATGCCAGCGCCAGGTTCCGTCGGCGCACCGCACCCGGTAGTCGACGCCGTTCCCTTCCGGAGCGCCGGCCATGACGCGGCCGAGCATGTCCCGGCAAGCCTGGACGTCGTCGGGATGCACGTAGGGCTCGAACGGCGAGCCGAGTGCCCCGTCGGTCGGGTAGCCGAGCAGCTCGGTCCATTTCGGCGAGAGGTAGGTGAACCTGCCTTCGGGGTCGAGCTCGTAGACCAGGTCGGAGGCGTTTTCGACGATGCCGCGGAACCTCGCCTCGCTGGCACGGAGCGCCTGCTCGGCCTTCCAGCGCTCGGTGACGTCCTGCACGGTGGAAACCATGAGGTCGTGCTCGAGGACGGGAATGTTCATGGCCGTGATGACCTTGAATTCGCCCGTGCTCCGGTAGCGGAGCTGGATGTCCTCCCAGCACATGCGCGCCGGATCGCCGGAGCCCATGTCGGCAAGGACGCGCCCGCGCATGGCTTCGCGCTGGACCGGATCGACGTAGACCGACTCGAAGAAATCGTCGACCGTCTCGGTCTCTCCTTCCGGAATGCCGTAGAGTTCCTTGAATTTCTCCGCCACGAGCAGGCCCTGCCCGTCGGAGAAGGTGTTCACCGCGAAACCGATCGGCGCGTTCTCCATGACTGCGCGGAGCACCGTGTTCTGCTTGAGCAGCTCGCGCTCCGCCTCGAAGAGCTTGAAGGCCATCTTCATGCTGGCGTCGAGCACGGTGATGCCCGAGTTTTTGACCACGTACCCGTATGAGGTGATGGCCTCGGTGCGCTCGACGAGCTCGCGCTCGGTGTGGCTCGAGAGGAACACCACGGGGATCTTCCGCTCCGCGAGCATGGCCCGGGCGGCGTCGGTGCCGTCGATTCCGGGGCCGAGGTCGATGTCCATGAGCACGAGATCGATCGAAGGGTTGGCCCTGAATGCCTCGATGCCGCGTTCGCCGTCTCGGGCCACGAGGACGGCGTACCCGTAGGACTCGAGGTGGAATCGCTCGTCAAGCGCGATGATCGGATCGTCCTCGACCAGGAGCACGAGCTTCTTCCCCGCGGAATCCATCGGGCCTCCGGCGACGCGCGGCCGCGCGTTCATGCGTTCATGCGTTCAGGTTACTTGATGCGGCGCGCCGGGGCAAGGCTGGCGCTGGGTCGAAGGCGGTGGGCGACGCTCCCCGGCCCTGTCCGGGCCGGAGGGAGGCCGGGGCTCTAGACCCCGAAGCGGCGCACGCGCGAATTGACCCGCTCGATGGCGCCGTCGTTGGCTTCAACGAGCTCGAGCACCTCGGTGAACGAGGAACCGATGATCTCCACTTCGGCCGCGATGGTGCGCATCTCCTCGCGAACCCGGGCGGAGAGCTCGTTGAGCTTCCTCATGCCTTCCATCAGCGATTTGGCGCCGTCGGTCATCTCGCGGGCGCCGTCCTTGACGGTCTCGGTGACCCCGTTGATGGTGCCGATGGCGTCGAGTACCTGTTTTGAGCCCTCCGCCTGCTCGCGCAAGGCGTTGCGGATTTCCTCCTGGTGGCTGGATACCGCCTCGATGCGCTTGGATACCTCCGCAAAACCCTCGGCGGCGCCGCCTGCGGCCTGGACCGCGGCGTCGATGGAGGACTTGACCTCCTTGAGCCGCGCCCCGACTTCCTTCGACTGCGCCCCCGACTGCTCGGCCAGCTTCCTGATCTCGTCGGCGACCACCGAGAAGCCCGCACCGGCCGAGCCGGCGTGCGCGGCCTCGATGGCGGCGTTCATGGCCAGCAGGTTGGTCCGCGCCGCAATGGAGGCGATGGCCTTGTTCGCGTCGAGCACGAGGCCCGACATGGCCGCGACCTTCTCGATCTGGGCGTTCGCCTCGGCTATGCGCGCGGCTCCCGACTCCGAGGCCGACTTGAGGCCGTCATACTGCGAGTCGACCTGCTCGACATTGAGGGCTATCGAGCGGACGTTGGCGATCATCTCCTCGATGCCGGCGCCCGACTGCGCCACGACCGCGGCCTGCTCGTCGACGGCGCCGTGCAGCTTCTCGATGTTGCGCCCGATCATTCCGATCGAGGCGCTCGATTCCTCCACGGAGTTCGCCTCAGCCTCCACCGTTTCCCCGATGCCCCCGACCGCCCGGGCGATCTCGGACATGTCCCGTTTCATCGCGTCGGTGCGCGTGGAAAGGCCCCCGCACGAATCGGAGAGGATGTCCATGGACGAATCGATTTCGGCGACCATGCCCCGGAGCGACTCGGTGTAGCCGTTGAAGGCGTCGGCGAGCGCGCCGTTCGCGTCGAAGTTGAGCACGGCGGCGCGGGCCGCGAGGTCGACCCGGTCGCTCGAGCCGAGCTCGACGATGCGCTCCCGGAGCGCGAGGGCCTGGCGCCGGTCCTCCGCGCGGGAAAGGGCTATGCAGGCGACGAGCAGCGCCGCGACCACGGTTCCGACGGCGACGGACGAGACGACGGGCAGCGAAGGGCCGGCGGCCGCGGGATCGCGCTCGATGAAGTAGCGGCCAATGTAGGCGAGGTGGGTGACCAGGGTCGCCGCCGCGGCGACGACCGCGATCATGTCGCGGGACTCGGCGAAACGGTCGCGCTCGCCTTCCCGTATCCGCTCGATGCGCAAGGCTTTCTTCGGCGCGAGCAGGATTATGTCGACGATGAGCGCGTTGAGCGTGGCCGAGAGCACCCCTTCGCTGATCTTGAACGAGAGCGTCCAGGCGAGCGGCGTGCCGCCGGGGGCCTTCCAGCCGTTCATGGCGTAAAAAGCCAAGGTGCCGACAATCCAGAATCCCGCGGTGATGAGGATGAGCGCCCACGGGATTCCGAGCGCCGCGCGCCGCGCCCTGGCTTCCAGCTCCGGCGTGGCCGCCTCCTTGGCCGCGAGGTAGCCGAGCAGGGGGGAAAGCCTCAGCCGCACGAACGCGATCATGATCAGCTCCATGACCGCGACGAGCGCGAAGATGAGGGGCTTTCCGAAGGTGAAGGCGACGCGCTCGACGATGCCGGCATCGAGCGTGATGTTGTACAGGTGGGTGAAGGCCTCGCCGAGCACGAGGGTGGCGACCGGTACGATGACGAGCGAAAGGATGATCTTTCCGAAAAACTTTCCGTTATGGTCCATGAGGTGGCACGCTCCGGGCCCCAGCGGGGGGGCGCTTCCGAAGTGTCGCGGAGGATAGGCCCGAGCGCAAGGATCGTGCGGTTTTCGTCTGCGGAGCGCCCCGCGGCCAAGGCGCTCAGGCCTGGCGGCGCGCGCGGCGACGGGGCTGCCCTGGTCGGGCGGTTCAGGCTTCCGTGTCGAGGATCTCCTGCATGCGGAGGAACCAGCGCCCTACCCGTTCGCCGTCCATCAGGGCGTGGTTGACCTGCACGGAGAACGGCAGTTCGATCCGGCCGGCGCGTTCGCGGAAGCGGCCCGACGCGAGGCGCGGCACCGAGTCCGCGGGAATCTCGACCGGATGGCTGATCGAGTTGAAGGAGACCCAGGGCAGCGTGGTCAGGTAGAGGAGGTCGTCGCGGCCGCCGTCGTCGAGCGTGGGACCGTCGCGGCGGAGCTCGGCCAGCCGGACCTCGGCGGCGTCGAGGAAGGCCTCGCGGTCGTCGGTGTAGGGCACCATGCAGTACGAATAGACCTCGCCCTCGAGCAGCACCGTGAAGGACGGGTGCACCGCCTCGTGCTCCACGACCTCACGGCCGCGGAGCCGGTAGCGGAATTCCGGGATTTCGTTCGAGCAGCGCGCCGCGGCCCAGACCGTCGCGTGCCAGAAGGATCTGCCTTCCCGGCGCGTCCGCTCGCGGAGCATCGTGGCGTCGAGGTCGGCGCAGACGTTGAAATGCGGATAGGCCATGGCCAGGAAGTGCTCGAACTGTTGCCGGCGCTTCCAGGCGCCCGTGTCGATGATGCGCATGTGGTCGATGCTCGCACGGGCGGGGAAGCGGGGTCAACGGAAGCTCGGGACCGGAATCGAGCCCTGTCCCCGTCGCCGCCTTCCCCGCGGGGTCTGTCCCTTTTGGCCGCGTTCCCGTGAGCTCTGTCCCCGTCGGCCAAGTGCCCGCGGGGTCTGTCCCCGTTCCCTTCGGACGGCCGAGGTCGGTATAATCGTTGCCTGGAGGGTTTCAAGCGATGGAATGGAAGGCAAGCCACATCTTGGTGAAGGACCGCTCGCTCGCCAACGACCTGCGGAGGCGCATCCAGCAGGGCGCGGCATTCGAGTCGCTCGCCCGTGAATTCTCGACCTGCCCCTCGAAATCGAAAGGCGGCGATCTCGGCTGGTTCGGCGAAGGACAGATGGTCCAGCCCTTCGAGTACGCCTGCCGCAACCTGTCGGTGGGGTCGCTCTCCGACGTGGTATCCACCCAGTTCGGCTACCACGTGATCAAGCTGACCGGAAAGCGCTAGGGTCCGGAGCGCAGCGCCCCCGGGTTTTCCGCCGGAGGCCATGCAAAGCGCGGAAGCTCGCGCGATACTGGTAGCACGATGAGCGCGAAGGGATTCCGGCGTCCCCGGCGCCGCAGCCTGCTCGGCCGGCTGCGCGCCTGGACTTTCGTGGGCGTGGCGGCGCCGATGCTGGCCGCCACGCTCGGCGTGACCTTGGTGCTCCGCTACACGACCGAACAGGCCACGCTCGCCCAGATCCGCGACCAGCTGGACGGCGCCTGGGCCTACATAGACGAGATCCACCAGCGGACGCGTTCGGGCGACCTGGGCGGGGGCGAGGCGCTTGCCCAGATCCGTCGCGCCTTCGCGGGCCGCGCAAGCCAGCTCTCGTTCCGCTCGGCAGGGCTCGAAGATCTCGATCCTTTCCTGGAAACGCTCGGCCTGCGGTTTCCCGGCGGCACCTTCGAGCGACGCGGGGACGCGCTGTTCCGCGGAAGGGAACCGGTCGGCACGTTCACGGACGGGTGGCTGACGCTCGAAGGCGGCCTGGCCCTCGAAGCCGAGGCCTCGTTCACGAGCCTGCCGCTCGAGCGCCAGTACGAGCTCGCGAACGGTCCCTTCGACCTCATGCTTCGCTACGATCTCTCGACCGCCGTCTCGCGGATGCGGAATTCCGGATACGTGTGGGCCATCGTCCTCGAAAACTCCCGGCCCGACGGAAAGATTTTCGAGGTTTTCCATCCTTCCCTCACCATGAAGGACGTGAGCCCCCTCAGGAACGCGCGCGGCGAGCCGGTGGGCCTCAACATCGCGCGGCTGGCTGCCGGAACGGTTCCCGACGGAAGCGCCGAGGTTTACCGCTACGACTACTCGTGGAGGAACCCGGGGGAGGAGCGCGACCGCTTCAAGACCGTGCTCATCCGGCCGCATCGGGGCTTTGGCTGGGCGCTCGGCGCCGGACTGTATCGGGACGAGGTAATCGGACTCATCGACGGGCTATCAATAATAGTCTCGCTGATCGGCACGCTGGTGGCGCTTGGCGCTTCCCTGCTCGTGGCCCGGATCGGCAAGCGCGAGCTGTTCGACCGGGTGGCCCGCCTGGACGCCTCGTTGACCGCCATGGCTTCCGGCAGCTACCGGGGCATTCCGGCGGACGGGCGCGGCGACGAGATATCGCGCATCACCGAGGCGGCGCGCGCCTTGGCCGAGGCAGTGGCGGAACGCGAAGCCTCGCTGGCGGGAGCCGCCGCGGAGCTCGAGCGGCGCGTCGAGGAGCGGAGCGGCCAGCTGCTCGCGGCGGAACGGGAGGCCATGATAGGCCGCCTGGTCGCGGGCTTCGCCCACGAGATCAACAACCCGCTCGCGGCGATCAAATCGGTGGTCGAAACCGCCCGCCGCGAGACGGGTCGCATAGCGGAGCGGCTCGGCGGGAACCGGGCGGACGCGGACGGGAGCCGGGCCGCGGCGGCGCTCGCCCTCGCGGAGCTCGCGTCGAACCTCGAGGCGCTCGGAGAGCCCGTGACGCGCATCGGAGCGCTGCTCGGCACCCTCTCCAGCTTGGCCGCGGGAAAGTCGGCCGGGGGGGAGGAACGGACGGCGCTCCTCAGCTCGATAGGCGACGCGCTCGCCCTGCTGCCGCGCGCGGCCATCGCGCGTTCGACCGTCGAGCTAGAACTGGACAGGGACCTGACCGTCCGCATCGATCCCGCCGGCGCCCGCCGCGTCTGGCTGGCCCTGGCTACGAACGCGTTGCAGGCCGTCGACTGGCAGGGCCGCATCGCCATCAGGGCAAAGCCGCTCGGCGATCGCGTGGCCGTGGAGTTCGAGGACGAAGGCCCGGGAGTCGACCCCGGGCTGGGCGATTCGATCTTCGAACCCTTCGTGAGCTCCCGTCCCCGGTCCGAGGGACTCGGGCTCGGGCTCGCGCTCGCGCGGGGCATCGTGACCGAGTACGGCGGCTCCATCGCCTTCGACTCGAGACCGGGGAGGACGGTGTTCAGGGTCGAACTCGAGGTGGCGCGGGAGCCTTGATCGAACCGCCGTCGACCGAGGCGGCGGCCCGTTCGTTCATCCTGATGACGAAGGTCCAGTCCGGAGCCGGACCCGGTGCGCCGGCCAGTTCCGAGGCCGGGAGCCAGGCGCTCATCCGGGCTTCGGGAAACCACGCCTCGTACCAATCGCCGCGCCTGGACAGCACGGTCACCGGTTGGCCCGGCACCAGCTCGTCGAGTATCGCCGAAACCCGATCCGGGGAGGAGCGCAGCCGGGCGCCGGAGGGGCCGGCCACGAGCCGTGGCGGATTCGTAGGGACGAAGGCCGAGCGTATCCCGCGGTCGTACGTTTCCAGATACGCGTCGATGCCCTGCTCGAGGATCTCCGCGTAAAAACCCGGCCTGTCGCGCAGGCGCTCCCGGTCCGCGGCGTTCCCCAGGAAACCGAGTTCAACGAGCACCGCCGGCGTGTACGGAGAGAGGGCATGCTCGTACCGGCGCCAGGAGAACCCGAAGTAACCCCGCATATTGTCCGTGACCCCGCCTGAGTCCCGAGGCAGGCCCGAGGCAGCGAAAGCCCGGGTCAGGGCTCCGGCCAGCGCCACGGACCAGGGGCTCGCCCGCCAGGGCGGCGCGAGCTTCCAGCCCGAGCGCAGGGGCAGGTCGCTCCGGTCGGCATGGACCGAGATGAAGAGGTCCGCCCGGTAGCCGGGGGGCACGGTCGCCGGCACGAGGTCGACCGCGAATCCGCGCTTCTCCAGCCTTGCGGCGAGATCGCGGACCACGGCGAGATTGAGATCGAGCTCGCGGAGACGGCCCCACGCGGCGCCGGTGCTGGTCCTGAGCCGGGCGAGTTCGTCTGGCAATTCCCCGATTTTCCAGTGGCCGGGTTGCAGGCCGATCCTGACGGGTCCCTCGAGCGGCTCGAAGGCGGGCGTGAAGTCGGCCCATGCGGGACTCGCGTCCACGGGGCTGGACGGCGGGGGCCCGACCGCGCCGTCCCGACGCGCCGCCGGGAAGGCCACGAGGAGCGTCGCGGCTACCGCGAGCGCCGAGGCCGCGGCGACGAGCGCCGGCCGGGACACCCGCTCGGGGAAAGCGAGCGGGCTCCGGGCGGGCGGCGGCGACCTGTCCGTTCCGGCGCGCCGGAACCGTTCCTCCATGGCCATGCATTGATAGTACCACCCCCGGCCTCGAGACGTCCAATTCCGCCCGACGGGGGACGGAGCTCGATCCCCGGACTGGCGGGGGACAGAGCTTGAAGTTCCGGGGGATAGGGCCCTGACCCCGGACCAACCCGGAACCCGGCCACGCATTCCGTTTTTCCCTGACAAGCGCGCGCCGCTTTTGTTCTATACTGCCCTACCATGACGGAATCCGACTGGATCGACGAGGCGGTGGCGGAGAGGATAGGCGACGGCGCGACCCGTTTCGTGTTCCCGAGCGCCGTGGTGGCGGAAAACCGCGCGGCGCGGGCCCTCGCCCGCGCAGGCCTGCGCGCGGTCCGCGCGGACCGCTTCCTGGGTTGGGACGAGTTCCGCGATTCCCTTGCGCCGGCCCGCGCCGGGGAAACGCCGGTCGACGACCGGATCCGGGAGATCTTCGCCGCGGAGCTCATGCGGAGGAACGCGGAGTCGCCGTTCCTGTCCACGCTCGCCTCGCCGGAACGGGCGGCCGCGACCTCGCCCGCGCTCGCGCCCTGGATCGCCTCGCGGCTGGCCGAGCTCGCGCCTCTCGCCCCGTCGCGCGATTTTCCCGCGGCGGACGCGCGCGGCGCGCTCGCGGACTGGGCGAAGATAGCAGCCGCCTACGAAAGCTTCCTGACGGACCGGGGCCTGCGCGACGGCGCATGGGCTCCTTCCGGGGAGCTTTCGCCTCCCGGCAGGGTCATGGTGTTCCTGCCGGCCCTGATCGAGGACGTCTCCGCCTGGAAGACGGCGCTCCAGGCGTCCGGGGTCGAATTCCTCGAGCCTCCACCGGACGCCGCCCGCCCGCGGCTTCCCTTCGTGGAACGGAGCTCGGCGCTCGCGGAACTGCGCGGAACCCTCCGCGCCCTCGCGCTCGACCTTGATGGCGGAATCCCCGCCGGCGAGCTGGCGCTCAGCGCGGCCGATCTCGAATATTCCCGGCCCTGGCTCGAGCGCGAGGCGGAGCTTCTCGGCATACCCCTCGACGTGCGGGCGGGGATGCCTCTCGCCTCGCTGCCGGGCGGCCGCTTCTTCGCCGAGCTCGGCGGCGCCGCCTCCAGCCGTTGGTCCGGAGCGGCGGTCTCCTCACTGCTCTCCGATGAAGCCCTGCCATGGAAGAACCCGAAACTGGTCCGGGCCATCCTCAGGCGCGGCATCGAACGGCACGCGGTCGCGCCCTGGACCGAGGACGGCCGCGAGCGCGATCCTTGGGAAGAGGCGCTGCGCGGCTCGCCCGAAACGGCGGAAGGCTGGCGGCGCATCAGGGAGTCCGCGCGCCGGATCGCGAACGCGAAGGGCTACGGGGCCATCGCGGAAGCCTGGATGGCGTTCCGCAACACCTACCTCTCCGACGAAGGCTGGGACCCCGTCGCGGACGCCGTCGTCGCCCGTTGCGTCGCCGAGCTCCGGGAACTCGAGGCCGCCGCCGCCCTCGCTGGCGGTCCCGGTCCGGATCCTTTCCGCCTCTTCCTGCGGAGGCTCGAGGGCACCGTCTACGTCAGCGCCTCCCCGGGCGCCGGGGTGCGCGTCTTCCCGTGGCGCCTCGCGGCCGGCGCGCGCTTCAGGCGCCACTACCTGCTCGGCGCCTCGCTCGACTCCGCCGAAGTGATCTATTCCCGGCTGGGCTTCCTCCGCGACGACCTGCGCGCCGGACTCGGCGCGGAAGACCTCGACGCGAGCGCGGACTTCCTCGCCGCCTACGCCGCGGGCGCGGACCGCGCGTTCTTCTCCTGTCCGCCGCGCGGTACGCGAGGCGACCAGGCGCCGCACGGCGCCTTGCTGCGCCACGCGGTCGCGACCCCGGCGCCCGAGGGCGACGAAGCCCCGGACTGCCGGCGCGACGAGGAAACCTGGCTTTCGGGCGCGAGCGGTTCGCACGCGGGCCTGTCCGACCCGCTCGCGGCCGGACTCGCGGCCGCGGCGCGGACCGGGCTCGCGCGGCGGGCCAAGGTCCTCCCGGGCAGGCTGGGTCCGCAAGCGGCGGCCGGCGCGATCGCGCGAAGGCTGGAGGAGGACGAGGAAGGCGGCCAAGCCTGGCTACGGCTCGATCCTTCCACCATGGACGAGTACGCGACCTGCGGATTCGCCACCCTGAGTTCGCGCCTCCTGCAGGCTGAGCCGGAGCCCAAGGGCATCGATTTCGCGGACGACCGCTTCCTCGGCGAGGTCTACCACGCCGCGCTCGAGGCCTTCTGGAAACGCGTCAAGGAGGAGCACGGCGCCTTCCGCCCGGAGAGGCTCGCCGAGTACCGCGCCTGGATTCCCGAGGCCATATCGCTCGGTTTCGTCCGCTCGGCGGAGCGGTCCGGCCCCTTCGCCCTCGCCGTCCTCGAGGCGCTCGCGGCGCGCGTCGAATGGTACGTCCTCGCCCTGCTCGACGCCGAGCTCGAGGCGGGTTCGGGTTATTTCGCGAATCTCGAGGTCCTGGACGTGGAACGGGAGCGGACCCTCCGCGTCGACGCCGAGCGCGTGAAGCTCTCGGGCAGGCTCGACCGCGTCCAGCTCAAGGACGGGAAGGCGGTGATCGTCGATTACAAGAAGTCCGGGCTTCCGTCCAAGGAAGCGGTGCGGGGCGAGGAGCTGGAAGACGGTTCGCGCCGGCTCGGCGAGACGCAGATGCCCGCCTACCAGGCGCTCGTCGAATCCGAGGGTCTCGCGCTCGCGAGCGCGTGGTACGCCAGCGTCGAGGGGAATTCCCGCACGAAGGCAGGCGATTTCAGCTGCGCCCTCGGCGACGGTCCCGACGCGGCCGTACCCGCGGCCGGGCTGGCTTCCATCCGCGAAGCCTTCGCCGCGGCTCTGGCGGCCACGGCGAAGGGTCTCCGCGCGGGGCTCTATCCCATGCCCGATCCGGCGGACCAGGAAGAGACCTGCAAGGGCTGCCGCATCCGGCCGGTCTGCCGCGAACGCTACGCCGCGCGCGTGGGCGACGACGCGGAACGGCGAAGCCGGCAGGGCGACGGAGAGGGTTCGGGCGACGAAGGAGCAGCCTCATGAGCGCAGCCAAGGCGGCGAAACGCGTCGAAGATCTCTCGGAGGAGCAGCGCGAGGCCGCGTTCGCGCGGCGGAATGTCGTGGTCGCCGCGGGCGCAGGCTCCGGCAAGACCACGGTGCTGGCCGCGCGCTATGTCGACCTCGTGGAGACCGGCCTCATGCCCGACGGATCGCGGGTCCACGCGCGCAACGTGCTTGCGCTCACCTTCACCAACAAGGCCCGCTCGGAGATGTACGGACGCATCTTCGCGGCCCTGCTCGATGCCGCGACGCGCGCGCGCGCGCGGGATGACCGGGAGCTGGCCGACCATCTCGACGACTGCGTCGAGCGCTTCGGACAGGCGCGCATCGTCACCTTCGACTCCTTCGCCGGCGACGTGGCCCGACAGGGCGCCTACCGCTTCGGCCTCGCGCCCGACTTCGCGCTCGACGACGACGAGGCCGGCCGGCTCGCGGCCGACGAAGCCCTCGCCTTCGCCCTCGAGCGCCGGACCGACCCCGCGCTCCGCAGGCTGGTCGCCGCGAACGGCTTCGGAGGCGCGGTGGAGAACCTGCTCGCGGAGCTTGCGATGAAGCGCTTGACCCTCGCGGAGGATCCCGCCTTCTCCTCCATGCCATCCCGCATCGAGGAAGGGTTGAAGGACAAGCTCGCCGGCCTCGCCGACTTCCTCGCCGACGAGGCCGCGGTCGCCGCGTCCGTCGACGACGGCGACGCCCGGGTGAGCGTCCGCAGGCCGTTCGAAGCGCTCTCCCGGCTCTCGCTCGTGCCGGCGGAGCCCTGGAACCCCGACCCGTCGCGCGAGGCGGCCCTCGAGGACTGCGGCTCGCAGAGGAAACCGGGTTCGAACCTCCAGGGCAACCTGGCCGAGCACCTGTCCGACCGTTGGACCGAAATAAAGGACGCGGCCCGCGACTCGCTCGAGACCTTCGCCACCCTCCGCAGCCTTCCGGAGCTCTTCCCCGTCTACCGCCTGCTCGACGACTTCGCCGAGCGCGTCCTCGAGGTCCGGCGCACGTCGGGGGTCGTCACCTTCCGCGACGTGGCCGGCATGGCCCGCCGCCTGCTCGTCGAGGATCCGCCGCTCAGGCAGCTCCTCAAGGAACGGTACCGCTACGTCATGGTGGACGAGTTCCAGGACGACGACGAACTCCAGAAGGACATCCTCTTCCTCGTCGCGGAGCGGCTCGGCCGCCACGAGCCGGGCATGCCGCGGGCGGAGGACCTCGAGCCGGACAAGCTCTTCTTCGTGGGCGACGAGAAGCAGAGCATCTACCTGTTCCGGGGAGCCGACGTCTCGGTATTCCGGGGCCTTTCGGCCGAACTCGAGCTCTGTCCCCCGTACGGACCGGAGGCGGGCCGAAACCGGCTGGTCCCGCTCAAGTCCAACTGGCGCTCCGAACCCGCGCTCGTGTCCTTCTTCAACGCCGTGTTCGCTCAGCTCATGGCCGGAGCCGCGTCCCCGCACGAAGCCCGCTTCGAGCCGCTGGTCGCCCGCGCCCCCATCGAAGGCGCCTCGAGCGGCGTGGAATGGTACGAGCTCGCGCGCGACGGGGAACTCGACGGCTTCCTGCCTCGCGCGGAAGTGGAGGCCTGGGCCGTGGCCGAATGGATCCGCGACGCCGTGGCTGATCCGTCCTTCATGGTAGCCGACCGCGAGACCCGGCTGGCCCGCCGCGCCACCTGGGACGACTTCGCCATCCTCGAGCGGAGCACGACCTCCCAGGCCCTGCTGGAGAAATACCTGAGGATGCTCGGGGTGCCCTACGCGCCCGAGAGCGTCTGCGGCCTATTCTCGGAGGCGCCGGCCTCGGACCTCCTCCTGGCCCTGAGCCTGGCTGCCCGGCCCGCGGACCGGCGCGCCTACGCCGCCTTCCTCCGCTCGCCCTTCGCCCGGCTTTCCGACGACGGGTTCGTGGAAGCCCTCGCCTGGGGAACGGAGCGCGCGGACGGCCGCTTCGCCTACGGGGAGGCCTTCGACGCCCCGCCCGGGGCGCTCTCCGATCCTGAGGACCGCGCCCGCTACGAATCGGCCCGGGAAACCTGGCGCGCCCTCCGGGCCATGACCGGCACGGCGACGATCGCGCGGATGCTCTCGTACCTCTGGTACGAGCGCGCTTACCGCGCCGCCCTCCTGGCCAGCCCGGGCGCCCGCGCCTTCGAGGAGCATTTCGAGGCCCTCTATGCCCTCGCGGTCCGGGCCGACCGGGCGGGACTCGACGCGCCAGCGTTCACGGCCGCCTGGGAAGGCGAGCTCGGCTCGGTCCGCAAGCTCGACGAGGCCGCCTACCAGCGCGAGGAGACCAAGGGCGTCCGCATCATGACCATCCACAAGGCCAAGGGCCTGGAGTTCCCCGTAACCCTCGTCGTCGACCTGGCGAACGCGGGGAAGAACGAGGCGGTGCGTCCCTGGAACGCGGGAAGGGAAGGCCTCGTCACCTTGAAGCTCGCGCCGGGCGAGGAGGACCCCAAGCGCCGCGGCGACCTCCTGTTCGCCGCCGGCAAGGCCGACCGCGACGCGAAGCGCGCGGCGGAGCTCAAGCGCCTGTTCTACGTCGCCTGCACGCGCGCCGAGACCCGGCTCGTCTTCTTCTCGCGGGTGCCGGGAAAGGCCGCAGCCTCGTCGTTCCGCGCGATGCTCCGCTCCGCGCTCGCTCCGCTCGCGAACCCGGACTTCCCGGGTCCTGAGGAGGTGTTCCTCCACCCGGCCGGTATCGCGCTCAGGGCCATGCGCGACCGACGCGACGACGACTATCGCGCCCTCCTCCGCGGCTCCCCCGTCCGCGGCGGCGCTACGGCGCTCACTCGGGCCGGGCTCGAGGAAGCCGCGCGGAAAGCGATCCGGGTCGCGCACGCCGCCACCCCGGCCTTCGCCTCGGTGACGGCGCTCGCGCACGCGGCCGTCCTGGCGGGGACGCCGGGGACGGAGCTCGCCCTCGGGACGACACCGGGGACGGAGCTCGAGCCCCTCGCCGTCGACAAGGCGCACGCCGAGCCCTCCGGCTTCCC
>JAKLEE010000410.1 GCA_022703215.1 Spirochaetota bacterium
CGAGGACCTGGCGGCGCACCTCCTCGGGCTCGACATGGATTTCCACAAGACGCACAAGCCGGGCGAGCTGCTCGAGCGCGTCGACGGCGACGTCGAGGAGACGCGCTTCTTCTTCTCGGCGCTCTTCACGGAGCTGCTCGCGGCCGCGCCGCTCTTCGTCGGCGTGCTCGGTGCGCTCGCCGCCGTTGACTTGCGGCTCGGCGCCGCCGCGCTCGCCGCGAGCCTCGCGGTCCTGGCCGCCTACCCCCGCATCAACAAGGCACGCACGCCGCGCATGGAGCGCGTCCGCGAGGTGCACGCGAAGCTCTCGGGCGACCTGCAGGAATGGATCGCGGGGCGCGAGGACATCCAGGCTTCAAGCGCGGAAGAGGTCATGCTCAACCGCCTGCACCGCCGCTACGGCGAGCGCTACCTCGCCTCGCTCGCCCTATTGCCGACCAACACGCTGTCCGCCGTCCTGCCCTTCGTCGCTCTCGCGCTTTCGTATGCAGCGGCGTACGCGTTCGGCTCGGGCGTCCTCGGCGCCGCGCTCCCGGTGGGCACGATGACCATGGTCCTCCTCTACCTCGAGAAGCTGCAGTCGCCCATCTGGACCTTCGCCGACGTCTTCCAATTCCTGGCGATGTCGGGAGTCAGCTTCGGCCGGATTTCGAAACTGCTCGACGAGACGCCCTCGCTCCGGCACGGGACCGCGGAGTTCGCGCCGTCGGGCGCCCTCGCGCTCCGCGTCGAGGACCTGCGCTTCGGCTACGACGGGCGCGACGTGCTCGAGGGCGTGTCGCTCGAGCTCGAGCCCGGCGAGCGGCTCGGCCTGCTCGGGCGCACGGGCTCCGGGAAGACCACCCTGGCGCGGCTTGTCATGCACCTCTACGAGCCGCGTTCGGGCACGGTGCTGCTCGGCGACGTCGCCCCACCCTGGACCGACTCGAGCCCACGCGAGTTCCGGGACCTGGGCGCCTCGGTCTACTTCGCTGCCGGCACCAACTCGTCCGGCGACGAACCGCACCTCACGGACGGCACGCCCG
>JAKLEE010000411.1 GCA_022703215.1 Spirochaetota bacterium
CTGCGGCTACACCACGCCGACGCCGATCCAGGAGCAGGCGATTCCGCCGCTGCTCGCCCGGCGCGACCTCATCGGCTCCGCGCAGACCGGCACCGGCAAGACCGCGGCCTTCATCCTGCCCGCGCTGCAGCACCTGGCCGACGACCCGCGCGGCGTGCTGCACTCCCGCCGCACGCCGGGGACGCCGCGCGTGCTGGTGCTCGTGCCCACCCGCGAACTGGCGATGCAGGTGAGCGAGGCCTTCCACAGCTACGGGGCGAAGCTCGGTGCCGTGGTGCTGCCGATCTATGGCGGCCAGGAGTTCGGCCGGCAGGTCACCGCGCTGCGGCGGGGCGTGCATGTCGTCGTGGCCACGCCGGGACGGGCGCTGGACCACCTGCGCCGCGGCACGCTCGACCTGTCCAAGGTCGGCGCCATCGTGCTCGACGAGGCCGACGAGATGCTCGACATGGGCTTCGCCGAGGACATCGAGCTGCTGTTCGACGCCCTGCCCGATGGCCACCAGACGGCGCTGTTCTCGGCCACCCTGCCCCCTCGCATCGCCGCCATGGCGGACAAGCAGTTGCGCGACCCGGTGCGCATCCTGATTCCGCGCGAGAAGCTCGCCGCCGGCGAGGCGCCGCGCGTGCGCCAGGTGGCCTACGTCGTGCCCCGCGCCCACAAGGACGCGGCGCTCGGCCGCGTGCTCGACCTCGAGTCGCCCAGCCTCGCGATCGTGTTCGCGCGCACGCGCACCGAGGTCGATGCGCTCACCGATCCGGAAGCGATCCGCATTCTGGAACTCCTCGTCGACTACACGCCGCCGAACCTGCACATCGTCATCGGGACCCGCGACGTGCCGGCGTTGCCGCTCGCGCGCCTCCGGGTGCGCGGCGACCTCCTCGAGATCGATCTCCAGGTGCTTCGCTTCCTTCGCGCGGAGGCTGCCCAGCTCCTGTACGTCCGGAGCGGCACCGATCTGGCGAGGCCGGAGCTCGACAGACTGGTG
>JAKLEE010000412.1 GCA_022703215.1 Spirochaetota bacterium
TCACCCCCGAGGTTGAAGCTGCCCGATCGGAAGGCCAGGGCCGCGCCGAGCGCGCAGAGCGCGAGCAGGGCGGACTGCTCGAGGAAAGCGGAAGCGGCGCCGGCGCTGGAGACCGGCCCGAAGGCGAAAGCGGCGATGGCGGTTGCCGGATCGCTGGAGAAAAGCGCCACGACGAGGGGCCCCGCGACTATCGCCGCGAGTGGCGGCGCCGCTGCGCGCAGAAGCTTGCCCGCGGAAAACGGTACGCGCATGAAGGGCATTTTCAAGAAATGGCCCCCGACATGGCGGCCGCGACCGCGTGGACATTCGTCGCGGCGGGGTCTTCGGCAAGGAGCTTGAGCCGTCCGCGATAGAGCACGGCGGCCCTTGTCGAGACGGCCAGCAATTCCTCGGCGCTCGAGGTGAGCAGCAAGATCGCGCTGCCTGAGCGCGCGAGCTCGGCGAGTCGTGCCCACAGATCGGCCTGCGCGCTCGCGTCGAGGCCCTGGCTCGGGTTCGCCGCGATGACCAGCTCCGGGCTGCCCGAGAGCTCCCGGGCGGCGACGAGGCGCTGGCGGTTACCGCCCGAGAGCGTGGACGCTGGGCTTGCTGGCTCCGCGTGGAGGCCGAACCAGGCGTTCTGGCGGAGCGCCGCCTCGGACATCGCGCGAGAGCCGCGGAGCGCCTTCCGCCCGCTTCCGGCGAGGGTCCGGGCCAGCGCGTTGTCGACGAGGCTGGCGCGCGGGGACAGCGCCCGGCCCTCCCGGTCCGTCGGAAGGTAGGCCAGGCGCTCGCGGCGGAGCGAAGCGCGCTCACGCGGCTTGACTCGCTGTCCGAGTACGAGCACTTCGCCCGAGTCCGGTTCGCGCTCGGCCGCCGCCAGGTCCTCGAGGGCGTCCAGCCCGTTGCCCGCGAGCGCGGCGATGCCGAACACCTCGCCCGAACGGAGCTCGAACGAGACCTCGCGTA
>JAKLEE010000413.1 GCA_022703215.1 Spirochaetota bacterium
CGCTGGCGGTGCAATTGGTGGGCCGGCCGGGCGAGGATGCGCGCCTGCTGGCCTGCGCGGCCTGGCTCGAGGCCACGCTCGCCGAGTTCTGAAGCCTGTAAGCCGGGCCGGGGATGGGCGCGCCGCGCGCACGGCCGCGCGCGACCGGCGCCGGGCCCGCGCAGCCCTTCAGTCCGTCTCGCCCTCGGCCAGCTCGGGCGGCAGCGGCATGGGCTGGCCGGAGGCATCGATTGCCACGTAGACCAGTTCGGCCTCGGTGACCTTGACCGCCTTGGCGCGGCCGTCGACGCGGCGTTCGGCGTAGACCTCCACGTCGACCACGATCGAGCTGCGCCCGGTGCGCAGCACGCGTGCGTAGAACGACACGAGGTCGCCCACCGACACGGGCTGCTTGAACACGAAGTTGGTCACCGCCACGGTGGCCACGCGCCCGCGCGCCCGGCGGTGCGCCGGCACCGAGCCGGCGATGTCGACCTGCGACATGATCCAGCCGCCGAACACGTCGCCGTAGGCGTTGGAGTCGGCCGGCATGGGTACCACGCGCAGCGCGGGCGCCTCGTCTGGCAGCCGGGTGGGAGTCGTCATGGATTCCGTCCTCAGGTGCGGCGCGCGAGTGCGGCGCGCGCCATGTTGTCGACCAGGCCGGGCGCGAACATCTTCAGCCACAGGCCGAGCCGCGCCTTGCGTGTCATCACCAGCTCGCGCCGCCGCGCGCGCATCGCCTGCACGATCTGGCGCGCGCACTCGGCCACCGGCATGGCGTCGGTTTCGTCGAGGCCCGACACGCCGGCCTGCCCGCCGTCGCCACGCCAGCCGTGGCGGCGGATCTCGGTGGCGACCACCCCCGGGTACACCACGGTGACGGCGACGCCGCTTTCTGCCGCCTCGATGCGCAACGCCTCGAGGAAGCCGGTCTGGGCGAACTTGCTCATGCAGTAGGT
>JAKLEE010000414.1 GCA_022703215.1 Spirochaetota bacterium
CGTCTCATGGAAAAGACCCCCCCCTTTCTCGACGAGTTGCAGCGGCGCATCGAGGGCCTGATGTCCACGCTGCCCGCCGCCGAGGTGCGCGACAACCTCAAGGCTCTGCTCAGCACCCAGTTCGCCAAGCTCGACCTCGTGACCCGGGAAGAGTTCGACACCCAGGCGCGGGTCCTGGCGCGCACCCGCGAGAAGCTCACCGCCCTCGCGGCCCGGGTCGAGGCGCTCGAGCGCGAGCGCGAGAACGCCCGCCTGCTGGGGCGCCAGCAGCTCGAGTCGGCGCGGCGCAAGATCGAGGACCTGCAGCGCGAGCTCGTGCAGTTCGATGCCGAGATGAAGTTGCAGAGCACGCGCATCGCCTCGGCGCGCCAGGAACTGCAGCGCACCGACGAGCTCTTCCGCAAGGGCTTCGTTTCAGAGAACGGCCTGACCGCGAAGCGCAACGACCTGCTCGACCAGCAGGTCAAGCTCGAGAACATCAAGCGCAGCCGCGCCGCCACCGAGCGCGAGCTGGGCGAGGCGCGCGCCGCCCTGCCCGAGATCGAGCTGCGCACCCGGGCGCAGGAAGAGCAGCTCACCCGCCAGGCGAGCGAGCTGCAGCAGGGCCTGGTGCAGGAAGGCGCCAAGCGCGAGAACGTGATCCGCGCCCCGGTGGCGGGCATGGTCACCAACATCGCCGTGGCGCGCGGCGAGAGCGTCGCGGCCGAGGCGCCCTTGGCCACCGTGGTGCCGAGGGGCAGCGGGCTGCACGCCCAGCTGGTGGTGCCGACCCGCGCGATCGGCTTCGTCAAGCCCGGCGACGCGGTGGTGATGCGCTACGAGGCCTTCCCCTACCAGCGCTTCGGCCAGTACCGTGGCACGGTGGAGCGCGTGGGCCGCACCGTGTGGGCGCCGGGCGAGAAGCTCGGGCCTCTG
>JAKLEE010000415.1 GCA_022703215.1 Spirochaetota bacterium
CGCCCTCGCGCGAGGGCGCGCGGATTGAAACCTGCCGAGCCAATACACCTACGAGATCGGCCCCGTCGCGCCCTCGCGCGAGGGCGCGCGGATTGAAACATCAGAGAGTTAATCGACGACGTGTCCGCGTAGTCGCGCCCTCGCGCGAGGGCGCGCGGATTGAAACTGAACGTTACCCCGCGCGCGCACCCACCGGCGGGTCGCGCCCTCGCGCGAGGGCGCGCGGATTGAAACGCCGTCACGTATGGCGCTTGATGCTCCGCCACGGCGTCGCGCCCTCGCCAACTCCCTCGCCGCCCGGCTCAAGGTCGCGCCCTCGCGCGAGGGCGCGCGGATTGAAACCAAGGGCGGCGTTGATCTGGTCCAGGGGGAAGCGGTCGCGCCCTCGCGCGAGGGCGCGCGGATTGAAACATCGATCCAAAGGCTCCAGCGCGCAAATTGTGGATGTCGCGCCCTCGCGCGAGGGCGCGCGGATTGAAACGGGTCAAACGGCAAAAGCTCGCGCATTTGAAACACGTCGCGCCCTCGCGCGAGGGCGCGCGGATTGAAACATCATGTCGTCGCGCCCGCGCCACTCCGCGAAAGTCGCGCCCTCGCGCGAGGGCGCGCGGATTGAAACAACCTCAACGCCGTGGCCGTGCCCATCGGCGACAGTCGCGCCCTCGCGCGAGGGCGCGCGGATTGAAACAACGAAGATACGATCGCCGTTCCCGCCGACAACGTCGCGCCCTCGCGCGAGGGCGCGCGGATTGAAACACGATGCGGCTCGAACCTCTCATCACGAAGGAAGGTCGCGCCTTCGCGCGAGGGCGCGCAAATTGAAACTCAGGGTTTT
>JAKLEE010000416.1 GCA_022703215.1 Spirochaetota bacterium
ATGTCGGCTTCAGACAGCTCACCCTCTTCGAGGTAGCGGTTCATCAGCTCTTCAGAAGCCTCAGCAGCGGCCTCGACCATCTGCTCGCGCCAGGTTTGCGCGTCATCAGCCAACTCGGCCGGGATGTCGCGGGCTTCGTACTTCATGCCCTGGGAAGCCTCGTCCCAGTAGATGGCCTTCATCTTGATCAGGTCAACCACACCCTCGAACTTGTCTTCAGCCCCGATAGGGATGACGATGGGCACAGGGTTGGCCTTCAGGCGCAATTTGAGCTGGTCGACAACCTTGAAGAAGTTGGCACCGGAGCGGTCCATTTTGTTAACAAAGGCAAGACGCGGCACACCGTATTTGTTGGCCTGACGCCAGACGGTTTCCGACTGGGGCTGAACGCCACCCACTGCACAGTAAACCATACACGCAGCATCCAGAACACGCATGGAACGCTCGACCTCAATCGTGAAGTCAACGTGCCCCGGGGTGTCGATAATGTTGATGTGGTGCGGCTGGAACTGCTTGTCCATCCCGCTCCAGAAGCACGTGGTCGCAGCCGATGTAATCGTGATGCCGCGCTCTTGCTCCTGCTCCATCCAGTCCATGGTGGCCGCACCATCATGAACTTCACCAATCTTGTGGTTGACACCTGTGTAGTAAAGAATACGTTCAGTCGTCGTCGTCTTGCCGGCGTCGATGTGCGCGCTGATACCGATATTGCGGTAGCGCTCGATGGGAGTTTTACGTGCCACGTTGGATACCTTTGAGAATTAGAAGCGGAAGTGGGCAAATGCCTTGTTGGCTTCTGCCATACGGTGCACTTCGTCACGCTT
>JAKLEE010000417.1 GCA_022703215.1 Spirochaetota bacterium
GCATGTTCTCGAGATGGGGTTTCAGGGTCCGAGTATCGGTGGGATTCGCGAAAATGTCGTAGCCGAGCACGAAGCCGTTCTCCGTCCCGATCTGCACATTGTAGCCGGGTTTCAGCTGCCCGTTCCTCATGTGGTCTTCCTTCATCCGCATGAAGGTCGCGTCCGGGTCGGTCTTGGAGCAGCTGTTCCTCTCGCCAAGGATGGCGCGTTGCGCCTCGTATTTAAGCTTCCGCGGCAGGAAGTCAGTCTCGACCTGCCTCACTTCCCTTTTCAGTTTTTTTTTTACACCCGGGGCGGTCTCCCTTGTCTCGAGCGCGGCAAGCCGCTCGTTGAGCACCGACGCAAGCTCCGCCACATCCTCGGCGCTGAAGGTCAACTGCTCCCCCATCTCCTCGAGGTCCCGGTCCCCGTACTCCGCGTTCTCGTCGTTGGCCACCTGCTCGACCTCCGCGATGAAGGCCTTGAGCTTTTCGTCGAGCTTGCGCTCGTTGGTGTCGATCCCCCGCTTCCACACGAAGCTGTACCTGTTCGCGGCAGACTCGATCTTCGTGCCGTCGACGAAGTAGTTCTCGAGCCTCACGTAGCCCTTGGCGGCCAGCAGTTTCACCGTCGCCATGAAAACCTCGTCCATGGCGTCCTTGAGCCTGGAGCTCCGGAAGGTGTTGAGCGTCCGGAAATCCGGCGTCTGCCCGCCCGAAAGCCACATGAACATCACGTTCTCGCGCAGCGCCTTGGCGAGCATCCGCGACGAGAAAATGCGCGTCATGTAACCGTAGACGAATACCTTGAACATCATGATGGGATGGAAGCGGCTCGCCCCACC
>JAKLEE010000418.1 GCA_022703215.1 Spirochaetota bacterium
AAGCATTCGGCGCGGTGTTTGACGTTGGTGGTGAGAAAACAGGCCCCGCGCGACGAATAATCGAAACGCGGCATTCTGTTCGGTCTGCGTTCGCGCATGATCAGTATTCCACCGGCAACAGGCGCCGTACCGCTCTCTGTATTTCGCCCATCCGGGCCGCCGCGTACGGGGCGCGCACAACGTGGCCGGGTCCAAGCCCACATCACCGGCGGCCTTGTCGTTCCCTGAATGCCATCGCGGCCTCCTCTCGATGACATGTTTCCTGAAATGCCCTGTCATTGCGAGCCCCGGCCGTATCGGGGCGTGGCAATCTCTCTCAGCAACCGGTTTATCGCCTGTAACGTGTTGCCTTTAGAGATCGCCACGTCGGCCTGCGGGCTCCTCGCGACAGGGAGGAGCCGTATGCCATCGAGGCGTTGTCCCCGGCTCTATTCTGTCATTGCGAGCCCCGGCCATATCGGGGCGTGGCAATCTCCCAATGCACAAGGTTCCGTGAATCAACGTATGGCCTATCAAGATCTCCGCTTCGCTTCGCACGTCTACTCGCGTTTGCCCGTCCGGGCATGCATGATACGGGAAGGTATCAGATAATTGTGGGCTCTGTCAAGCACATGAGGTATTGACGTGTAAGATTTCACGATACATTAATACAGATCGTCACGAAACAAACTCCAGCATCGCCTCCGCGCCGCCGCCCGCGCGGTTGCGCACAACGATCCTCCCGCCGTGCGCCTCCACGATGCGCCTGCAGAGGTGCAGGCCCAGCCCGTACCCTCCGGTCT
>JAKLEE010000419.1 GCA_022703215.1 Spirochaetota bacterium
GCGTGATCATCACGGTCAACACCGCCAAACCCGGCATGGTGATCGGCCGTGACGGCGCGACCAAAGTCGCCGTCGTCGAAAAACTGAAATCGCTGACCAAAAAAGAAGTGTTCCTCAACATCGTCGAAATCAAACATCCCGAACTGGATGCCAAACTCGTT
Source organism: Spirochaetota bacterium (assembly GCA_022703215.1). Classification (GTDB taxonomy): domain Bacteria; phylum Spirochaetota; class Spirochaetia; order Treponematales; family UBA12059; genus JAFGNN01. The sequence continues at coordinate 162 of JAKLEE010000419.1, forward strand.
GCCGAAAGCATTGCTCAGCAACTCGAGCAACGCGCTTCCTTCCGCCGCACCCAAAAAGTGGCCATCCAACGCGCGCTGAAAGGCGGAGCCAAGGGATGCAAGACGTTGATTTCCGGACGTTTGGCCGGGGCGGAAATCGCCCGCAGCGAAGGATATGCCGAAGGCAACGTCCCGTTGCACACCCTCCGCGCCGACATCGACTACGCGCTCACCGAAGCCCATACGACTTACGGTAAGCTCGGCGTCAAAGTCTGGATTTACAAAGGGGAAATCCTTCCTGCCAAGAAGGAGGCCAAATAATCATGTTGATGCCGAAAAGAACGAAATTCCGCCGTCCGCACCGTGTCAGTTTTGAAGGACACGCCAAGGGTGGTACGCAAATCGCATTTGGCGAATACGGGCTCGTTTCCCTGGAAGGGGCATGGGTTTCCTCGCGCCAAATCGAGGATTGCCGTGTCGCCATCACGCGTTATATGAATCCTGACGGACAAGTCTGGACCAAAATCTTCCCGCACCTCGCCAAAACCAAGAAACCGATGGAAGTCCGCATGGGCTCCGGTAAAGGGTCTCCCGAAGATTGGGTCGCCGTCGTCAAAGAAGGCTTGATCTT
>JAKLEE010000042.1 GCA_022703215.1 Spirochaetota bacterium
GCAGGTGCTCGCGGCGGCACTGCTCGGAAAGGGAGCGCCGGAGGCAGACGTCTACCTCGGCATCGACGACAGGCTGGCGCAAAGGGCTTTCGCCGCCGGCGTCCTCGAGCCCTACCGCCCCGAGGGCGCGGACCGCGTACCGGCCGAGCTCGTGATGGACGCCGAATGGCGCCTGACGCCCTACGACTGGGGCGCCTTCGCCGTCATCTGGGATTCGGAAAGGCTCGCCGTCCCGCCCGCCTCGCTCGCGGAGCTCGCCGCGCCGGAATTCCGGAAAAAGCTGATCCTTATGGACGCGCGCACGAGCACGCCGGGCCTGGGCTTCGCCGCCTGGACGCTCGGCGTCTACGGCGAAGGGCTCGCGGAGTACTGGCGCTCCCTCAAGCCCTCCATCCTCACGGTGGCGCCCGGCTGGGATCTCGGCTACGGACTTTTCACGGCGGGCGAGGCGCCCCTCGTGCTCTCCTACACGACGAGCCCCGCCTACCACGTCGAGTACGAGGGCACCACGCGCTACAAGGCCCTCGTCTTTCCCGAAGGCCATCCGTGGCAGATTGAAGGCGCGGGCGTCGCGAAGGGAACGCGGAGGCCCGCCGCGGCGCGAGTTTTCCTCGACTTGCTGCTCGATCCGGAATTCCAGGCCGTGATCCCGACCACCCAGTGGATGTACCCGGTAGATCCGGGCACGCCGCTTCCGGCCAGCTTCGAAGCGGCGCCGAAGCCGGCGCGCGCCCCCGCGGTCGAGTCCGGGGCCCTCGAAAGGGCCCTCGAGACCATAGCGGCGGAGCTCGGGTCCTGATGGACGCTCCGAGGGCGCCTCGACCGGCAAACGTCCTCCTCGCGACGGGCGGCATCCTGGCGGCGGCGCTCGCGCTCGCCCTCTTCCTCGTCCCCCTGCCCGGCGCCTTCGGTCCGCTCTTCGGGGCGGAAGGGAACGGGCTGGCCCGGACCCTGAACGACGCGCGCACCTGGTCGAGCCTCCGCTTCGCCCTGCTCGAATCGCTCGCGAGCTCGGGCCTCGCCCTCGCGCTCGGGCTCCCGGCCGCCTGGCTCGCCGCGCGCCGGGAATTCCGCGGGCGCAGGCTCCTTTCCTCGCTCGGCGCGGTACCCTTCGCGGTGCCGCCCCTCCTCGTCGCGCTCGGCTTCGTCATGTTCTGGGGTCGCTCGGGCGCGGTGAACGCCCTGCTCGTCCGCGTCCTCGGCCTCGACGAGCCGCCGCTATCCTTCCTCTATTCCTTCCATGGCGTCGTGCTGGCGCACGCGGTGTACAACTTCCCCATCGTCATGCGCCTGGCGGGCGACCTCTGGTCGCGGCTGCCCGACGCGCAGGCGGACGCCGCCCGCTCGCTCGGGGCCGGCGAAGGCCGAATACTGCTCGGCGTCACGCTGCCGCAGCTCGCCCCGGCGCTCGCCTCGGCCGCCACCCTGGTGTTCCTCTACTCGTTCTCGAGCTTCGTCATCGTGCTCGTGTTCGGCGCCATGGCCGGCTCGACGCTCGAAGTGGAGATCTACCGCGCGGCGCGGATCGAGGTCGACCCGGGCAGGGCCGCTTCGCTCGCCCTGGTCGGCACGGCGGCGGTCCTGCTCCTCGTCGCCGCCTACGCCGCCATCGAGGCCTGCCACGCCCGTCCGGGCCAGGCCCCGGGACTCCGGAATCCGCGCAAGCCCCTCCGGGGCGGTATCGAGCGCACCGCCGCCGCGGCCTACGGCCTCGTCGTCGCGATACTCGTCGGCGGCCCCGCCCTCTCCGTGCTCATCGCTTCCTTCATCGAGCGGCGCGGCTTCTCGGGCGCTTTCAGGCTCGGCTTCGGCAACTACCTCAGGCTCTTCGAGTCCGGCGGCCTCGGCTCGCTCGGCGCGACCGTCGCGCTCGCCCTCATGGCGGCCTCCATCGCGGCTGCCACCGGCACGGCAGCCGCCTGGGGCCTCCGACGGCTCGGCGCCCGCGGCCCTGCGTTGGCCTTCGCCTACCTGCCGCTCGCGGTCTCGCCCGCGGTGCTCGCGCTCGGCTGGACCAGAGTGCTTCCAGGCCGAGGTGGCGCTTCGCTTCTCGCGGTCGCCCTCATCCAGGCGGCGGGAGCCTGGCCCCTGGCCTGGCGTTCGGCGCACGCGGCCTTCTCCAAGATCCAGGGGAATGTCCTCGATGCCGCCGCAACGCTCGGATCGTCGACCGCGGACCGCGCGCGCAGGGTGGATCTTCCGCTGGCGGCCCGGGGCATCGCGAGCGGCGCCGCCTTCGCCTTCGCCCTCTCGGTCGGGGACGCCGGGAGCCTCATCCTCGCCTCGCCCGGTGGCGCGCCGCCGCTCGCCCTGCTCATGTACCGGCTTGCCGGCTCGTACCGCTTCAACGAGGCCTGCGCCGCCGGAGTCCTCATGGCGCTGCTCGGCTCGCTCGCCTTCGCCATCCGCGAGGAGGCCTCCGATGCGCTGTGAGGCGCGTTCGCTCCGCAAGGACTGGCCCGCGCTCTCCGTGGTCTTCGACGCCGCCGTCGAGGACGGCCGGAGCCTCGCCATACTCGGCCCGTCCGGCTGCGGCAAGAGTACCGCCCTGCGCCTGGTCGCGGGACTCGAGCGCCCCGACTCGGGGAAGCTCCTCCTCGGGGGAAGCGACGCGACGGAAAGGCCCGCGCGCGAACGGGGGCTCGGCGTCGTTTTCCAGGATTTCGCCCTCTTCCCCCATCTGTCGGTCGTCGACAACGTCGCGTACGGCCTGGCAGTGCGCGGGCTCTCCCGCGCGGAACGGAGGACGAAGGCGGAGGCCCTCCTCGCGCGCCTCGGGCTCGAGGGATTCGAACGGCGCGAAGTCGCCTCGCTCTCGGGAGGGGAACGGCAGCGGGTCGCGCTCGCACGGGCGCTGGCCATCGACCCGGCCGCGGTGCTGCTCGACGAGCCGCTCTCGAGCCTCGACCCCGAGCTCCGCAAGCGCCTCCGCTCCGAGCTCCGCGACCTGCAGCGCCGCGAGGGCTTTACCATGCTGGCGGTCACGCACGACATCGAGGAGGCCTTCCTGCTCGGCGACGAGGTCGCGCTCATGGATGGAGGCCGCGTCGTGCAGCTCGGCGCTCCCGAAACGCTCTGGCTCGCTCCGGCCGACGCCGGCGTGGCGCGCTTCCTGGGAAGGGGGACGGTGCTGCCGGTGCTGGCCTTCGAGCCCGCTCCGACCGGATTCGTCGTCGCCCGGACGGCGCTCGGCGCGCTTGCGTGCCGCGAACCGCCGGCGGGAAGCGTGGGGGGGCCGCACGCCGTCCTTCTCGCGGCGGACGCGCTCGTCCCCGTTCCCGTCTCCTCCTCCGCGACCGCCAACGGAAACGCCGTCCTGCGGGGCCGAGTTGTCCGCGCAGACTTCGCGGGATCGCTCACCAGGCTGGAACTGGAGACCGCCGGCGGCGTACGCTTCAGGGCGGAATTGAGAGGCCGCGGCGTGTCGCCCGGCGAAGCGTTCGCCTTCGCCGGGGGGCCCGAGGCCTGCCTGCTCGTGCCGGAGCGGGGCGGCGGCTGAAGGAGCGACATCATGATCGTGGAAGTCGCGCGCGACGCGACGGGGCGCGTCGGAATCCTCGCGGGGGACATCACGGAATATTCGGGCGACGGCATCGTCAACGCGGCCAACTCCGGGCTGCTCGGCGGAGGCGGCGTCGACGGGGCCATCCACCGCGCGGCCGGGGAGGCGCTTTCCGACGCGTGTCGCGCGCTGCGGGCGGGACTCCTCCGCGACGGGCTCCCGCCGGGCAAGGCCGTCGCGACCGGCGCGGGACGCCTTCAGGTCCGTCGCGTCATCCACACGGTCGGCCCGGTCTGGCGGGGAGGTACCCACGGCGAACCGGAGCTGCTCGCCTCGTGCTACCGGGAGAGCCTCGCCCTGGCTCGCGACGAGGGGCTCGAATCCCTCGCCATTCCAGCCGTCTCGACGGGCGTCTACGGTTATCCGGCCGACGCGGCGCTCGCCGTCGCGCTCCGGGAATGCCGGGCTTTCGCGGCGGCGAACCGCCTGCCCGCACGCATCGACCTCGTGTTCTTTACTCTCGCCGAGGCGCGTTCAGCGGCCGCCGTCCTCGCCGCCTCCTGAACGCCGGTTCACTTATCGTCCTTTTTTTACCCGATACCTGAAAAACGCCGCAGGCGCGCTATGCTTCCGTGCGTCGGGTCGAGCGATCCGACGGAGGATGCCATGAGCAAGAAGTACCTGATCCCCCTCGCCCTGCTGGCTCTCGCGGTCGCGCTGTTCGCGGGCTGCGCGGATCCGAGCTACCAGCTTTCGTGGACGCTTCAAGAGCCAGTCTACACTTCCATAGATGGATATATCAGCGTGTCCTACCAGCTCGAGAACGTCGGATGGGAAGCGCTCTACGATGCGTTCGTCGAAATTTCGGTGGATGCTATCAGGTCGACGGGCGGGACCGATTTGTTTTTCGGCGAAACGCCGAATTTCGATCTATCGGTCGGCGAGAGGGTTAATGGCGTTATGAGTTTCTTCGCTGGCACAGGTTTGTCATATGACGACATCGACGCGTTCGTATCGACCGTCGGCTGGAATGTCGAGGACAATTCCTGGTAAATCAGGGGTTCAAGGTCTACAGGCGGAGCCATCAGAGGTTCCGCCTTTTTCTTTCGCGCGCCAGGAATCTGTTTCCTCAAGCAGCGGAGCTGCCTCCGCCATGCCCGCTTTTAACAGGATTCCGCTCAGCCCTTCCGCGCCTGCTTGAGCCGGGCGGCGCCCATGATGAGGTCGACCTCTTCCTCGGCGCTGAAGCGTTCGGTGTTGATGACGAGGTCGCAGAAGCGGTAATCGTCGTTGTCGATGCCGTAGAGCTCGAGGTAGCGCGCGTGGTCGCTGTCGTCCCGTGCCGCGGTGAATGCGAGCTTTTCAGCCGGGCTGCCGCCCTCGCGGAAGTGGATGCGGCCGGCCCGCGCCTCCACCGAGCCCGAGAGGTAGACCTTGAGGTCCGCCTCCGGCACCACCCAGGCGGCGAGCCGCGAGCCGACGACGGAGTCGCCCTCGCGGGCGAGCTCGGCCTGCCTTGAGTCGAGCGAACGGTCCCAGCTGTCGTCGGTCTTGGCCAGCTCGAGCACCTTCGCGAGCGCCTCGGTCTCGGGCAGATGGGGGAAGCGCTCGCGCGCCATGTTGCGGAGCGTGTAGTTCACGAGGCGGAAGCCGAGGCGCTCCGAGAGCAGGCGGCTCACGGTGGAGTTGCCGCAGCCGGACTTGCCGGAAATCGCGATTATGAAGGGCTTTTCCGCCATGGCGCTCACTCCACGTTCCTCGTCTGCTCGCGGATGTTCTCGATGGCGTCCTTGAGCTCCACGACGGCAGCGCCGACCGCGGCGACGGCGTTCTTGGAGCCGATGGTGTTCGCCTCGCGATTCATCTCCTGGCAGAGGAAATCGAGCTTCTTGCCGCATGCCTTTTCGCCCATAGCCGCGCGGAAAGCCGCGACGTGCGAGCGCAGGCGCACGAGCTCCTCGTTGACGGTGTGCTTGGCCAGGTAGGCCGCCGTCTCGGCGAGCACGCGGTTCTCGTCGACCAGGTCGCCCATCACCTCGCGGAATTTCCGCAGGAGGTTCTCGCGGGTGCCGGCCTCGATGGAGGGCGCCTCGCGCTCGACCACGAGCACGGCGGCTTCCATGCGCGCGAGTTGCCGCTCCATGTCCTGGCGCGTGGCCGCGCCTTCGCGGAGGCGCTCGCGGTCGTAGTCTGCGAGCAGGGCCGCCAGCTCCGGTTCGAGGGCGGTCCAGATTGCGTCGGAATCGAGGTCGCGCTCGAAGGCGAGAACGCCCTCGAAGCCGACCAGGGCCGAGAGGCGGGGCTCCTCGTCGATGCCGGCGGCCCGCGCCAGGGCGCGGAGCGCTTCCGCCGCCGCCGCCGCCGCCGCCGCGTCGACGGAGACCGAGGGCGGGGCGGACAGCTCCCGCACCCGGATCGAAAGCTCGACCTTTCCGTGGACCACGAGCCCCGAGACGAGGGCGCGGATCTTCGGCTCGAGGGCGCCCAGGTAAGGCGGCATCAGCACCTGGAGGTCGAGGTAACGGTTGTTGTAGCTCTTGATGGCGGCGCTGGCCCTGAGCGAAGGCGCCGTGATTTCCCGCCGGGCGAAGCCCGTCATGCTCTTCATGCCTTCCCGCCTTCCCGCGCATTGAAGCGCTCGAAAATCCTGCGTCCCACGACGAAGTTGTCGCCCGCGCCCATCGTGATGAAAAGGTCGCCGGGCTTGAGCGTCGCCGCGATCGGATCGACCGCATCGAGGGGTTCGTCGACGTAGTTGACGTCCGGCCTGAGCGCCGCCGTCCGCTGGTACAGTGTCCTGCCGTCCACCGTACCGTCTGGCGTCTCGCGGGCGCTCGCGTAGATCCTGTGGAGCCACACCACATCGGCGTCGGCGAGGCTTTCGGCGAATTCCTCCAGCAGGGCCTTGGTGCGCGAATAGGTGTGCGACATGAAATCCACCACCAGGCGCCGCGCCGGATAGAATTCCTTGAGTCCGCGGAGCGTCGTGCGGATGGCGGTGGGATGGTGAGCGTAATCGTCCATGAAGACGACGCCGCCGGCCTCGCCCAGGAATTCCGAGCGGCGCCGCGAGCCCGAGAAGGATTCCAGGGCCGAGCGGAGGGCCGGAAGCCGGATGCGGGCGGCGGCAGGAGCCTCGGCGGCCGGAAGGCCGTCCAGATCCGCCCGCACGAGCGCGGCGAGCGCGACGGCGGCGCAGGCGTCGAGCGCGAGGTGGCGCCCCGGCACGCGCAGGGCGAATTCGCCGTCGAAGGCGGCGAGCAAGAAGTAGGCGCGCTCGTCTGCCACGCGGTACCCTTCGATGCGCCAGGGACCCTCGGCCGTAAATCCGTAGGGAACGGGAAAAAGGTCGACCCGCTTCGCGGCCGCGAGGGCGGCGACCTCGACGGCGCCGGGATCGTCCGCGCAGTACACGAGCGCGCCGCCTTCAGGCAGCGAGAGCGCGTATTCCACGAAGGCGTCGCGTATCGAACCGTAGGTCGGGTAGTAGTCCTGATGGTCGCTCTCGACGCTGGTCAACACGATGCGGCGCGGCGAGAACGAGAGGAAGTGACGGCGGTACTCGCAGGTCTCGGCGATGAAGTATCGCTCGCCGCGTATCAACGTCGCGCGGTCGCCGAAGCTGCCCACCACCGAGCCGGCCAGGATCGTGGCCGGCAGTCCGAGCGCCTCGGCCGCTACGCCCGCGAGCGCGGTGGTCGTGGTCTTGCCGTGGACGCCGGCTACGCCTGAGCTGTCCCGCTGCCCCGAGAAGTCGCCGAGGGCTTCGGTGTAGAGCAGGACCGGAATTCCGAGCCGGTCGGCCTCGACGAGCTCGGGATGCGAATCGCGGCGGTAGGCGGAGGAGTGGATCACGAGTTGGTGGTCCTGACGGACGTTGGAGGCTTCGAACTCCCGGCAGCGGAGGCCGATGCGGGCGAGTATCTCGTCGGTGAAGAAAATCTCGGCGACGTCCGAACCCGAGAGGACGGCGCCGCGGCTCGAGAGGATTTCCGCGAAGGCCGCCATGCCCGTGCCCTTCGCGCCGACAAGGTGGATCCGGAGTCCGCGGAGTTCCGCGGGAAGGACTGGTCGCGACATGCCCCGCATGATACCGGCGGCGGCCCGGCCGGTCAACGCGCGGGACCTTCCTGCGGCTTCTCGTCCCGGAATGACAGGCTGACCGACGCTTTCCATTCCGAGCCTGGCGCGAGCTTGATCGGCCACTCGAGTGCGAGCGCGATGCCCTGCCATCGTGTCCCGCCCGGGCTGCGATCCTCGTAGGGTGCGGCGATGAGACGGAACGGTTTTTCCGACGCCAGGGTGAGGGGCTCAGGCAGATCCGGGCCGGCCAGCGTGGTCTTGAGCGCGTTTGGAAGGGATTGCGGCTGGGCGACCTCTATCGTGCGCTCGCGCTCGGTGCCGTCGGCGTCCTTCGCCAGCGCCACGAGGGCGTGGTCATTCCTTCCGTAGGAGGGAACCAGATGGAAGGCTGCGAGGAAGGTACGCTCGAGCGTCGCCTCCGAGAGGTTGCGGAGCAGGTACCTGACCGTCAGCTGGTTCTTCTTGAAGACGAAGGTCTTCTCGAGCGAGAGGGCGAGCGGTCCGTCCGGGCCAGGTACGGTGGATTCGACCAGGAAGCCGGCCTCGTGGTTGGGGCGCTTGGGTTCAAGGATCGAGTACCACGCGGTGGAAAGCCCGGAGGGGTCCTCGACGAGGCCGGAGGCGAGGACTTCGGGCCGGACGGGCTCCGCGGGAAGCGCGTCGACGAAGCAGCGACGCCGGAGCGAACCCTTGTCCGCCGAGGTTCCGCCGTAGCCCGAGGCTAGGTTGCGCCCCGACTTGAAGTGGTCGAGCTCGAAGAGCACGCCACCCCGCGCGTGGACGTAGGCGTTGTAGTACTGGCCCTGGAAGAGCGTTTCCTTGGCGCGGTCGCAGTCGATGTCCGCCTGGATGATGCCCGGGCGGAAGCTTCCCTTCTGCCGCGTGATCTGCTCGGCTTCGAGCAGGGACGCATAGGCGGCTCCCCGGATCGCCGGATCGGCTATGCCGCCCGATGGGGCCGCCCAGTAGGCTTCCGCGCACTGGGAGCTCCAGAGCTCCTCCTGCGCGGCTTTCTTCCGGGCCTTGTCGCCGCGCAGCTGGGAGACGAGCAGATGGACGTACTGCATCCGGGCGTAGAGCAGGGCCGCTTCCTCGGTGCGGATCAGGGCCTGCCTGATGCTGCCGGGCCGAGGGAATCCGTTGGCGGCGCCGCCGAGCCGTTTTCGGATGGAATCCAGTTCCGAGAGCAGCGCCTCCGAGGCGCCGGAGTCGAGGAAACCGTCGCTGGCCGAGCTGGGGAAATAGGCCCTCTGGAGTTGTCCCTTCGTTCTGAGGTAGCGTCCGGGCAACACCGTTTCCAGCTCCGGAGCCATGCGCGCGATCGCCGAGAAGGTCCGTTCGAAGTAGACATCCGGCGATTCGAGTCCCGAGGCCAGCCAGAGCTCCTCTGCCCGCTCGCCCGGCAGCATGAGTCCCAGGAAGGTGGCGTCGGCATGTTTCGACCGCAGGCTCTCGAGGGCTTCGACGTAACCGCCGGCAGGGGCGAAGGACGCGGCGCAGTCGTGGACGGGGAAGACGACGATGTCGCGCCCCTGGTCCTCGGTGGTGACCGGACCTTCGTAGATCTCGCCTGAAAGCCCGGCGGAGCGGAATGAGCGGTCGAGCAGGAAGGTGTAGTCCATCCCGCTCGTCTTGAGCGAGCTCGCCAGCGAAGGTTCCCAGGCGTATTCGCTCAGCCAGCAGCCGCGGGGCCTGCGTCCGAAGCTCTTGCGGATCAGGACGGTCAGGGCTTCGACCTGGCCGATCCGGTCCGGGCCGGGCACCCATGGCAGGATGGGTTCGAAATAGGCGCCGCCGAGCAGCTCCACCTGCTTGCGGGCTGCCATCTCCGCCAGCAGCATGATGAACTCGGGATGTCGCCGCTCGAGCCAGGCGAGCAGGCTTCCACCATAGTGGAGCGTCGCCTGCAGCTCGGGGAACCGGTACAGCACCGACAGGAAGGGGCGGTAGCCCTTCTGGTACGTCGATTCGAGCGCGGTTTCCGAGGTACCGGGAGGAAGGTGGTTGTACGAACCAACGAGCAGCTGGATTTTCTTCATGCGGCGGTCGATCCCTTTCGGTCGTTCGCTGGATTATAGACTAGCGACGGGGCTTCCGGTAGGGCGAAGCGCGGAAATCCTCATCCCTGAGGGTCGACTCTTCGGGTCCTGCCAGTACGGGTCGACGTATGCAGCCCCTCGGACAGGCCGCCGCGATCTCGTCGTGCGTGCCGGTGGAGACATCCACGGCTCGAGCCAGATTGTCAATTACCCTGAATTCGCCGTTCCCCGAGAGGCGCTCGCAGATCCGGCAGGAGTCGCAGGCGGTGTCGCAGCCCGGCGCCTTGGCATCGGCGCTTTCCGTCGAGTTGCAGGCAACGTACCAAGAGTCCCGGTCGCGGACCATGCGGATCACGCCGTTCGGGCACGAGGTGACGCAATCGCCGCAGCCGTCGCAGCGGTCCGGATCGATCCGGGCCAGTCCGTCCCGGACGGAGATGGCACCGACCGGGCAGGAGGCGACGCAGTCGCCGTACCCGAGGCAGGCGGACGCGCAGCCGCGGTCGCCACCGTAGAATGACGCCGCTGAGCGGCAATCCTTGAGGCCGTCGTAGCTGAACCGAGGCCGCGTGAGCCCGCGGGCACCGGCGCAGGCGATGACCGCTACGCTGGGATCGGCGGCTTCGCGGGCGAGCAGGGAGTCGACGCGTTCCGCCGATTCGCGGTCGAGCGCTTCGCACTGGGCCGCGCGTGCGCTGCCGTCTTTCAGGCGCGCAGCGAAGCCGGCGCAGTCGGGTGCCCCGCATGTTCCGCAGTCCCAACCCGGCAGGGCGGCGCGCAACCTCCTTCGGGAATCGTCGCGGGAAGCACTGGACGTGGCGAAGGAAGCCGCCGCCGCGGCCGCGAAGGCGGCCGCGAAAAGGGCGAACAGGGATGCGAGGATCCGGAGCCAGGTCATCTGAGTCCCCCGAACATGGGGCCGAGCATCGACTCGAGGCCGTGGAAGGCGAGCGCGAGGAGGCCCGCGGAAATGAAGTAGGCCGGGGCGCCCTTGAAGGCGTCGGGCAAGCGCTCGAGTTCGAGCCGCTCGCGGATGGAGTCCAGGATGGCGGAAGCGGCGAGGTAGCCGAGGGCGCCGAAAAACGAGGCCGCGAGGATGGCGGAGCCGCTACGGGCGAGCCCTGATGCCGCGAGGGCGATGCCGTAGATGGCGCAGCTCGGGGCGAGCCTGTCGAAGGACTCGGCGAGGCGTGCGGCGAAGGCCCCCCGCAGCCTGGAAGCACCGAGGGAGAGCGCGAAGCCGGTCGCCGAGGATACCAGCGCGAATACAAAGGGATCGAGCGTCTCCAGTCCGAGCGGCCTCAGCGCGAAGCGCATGAGGAGTCCGTGGAGGGTGCCGGCCGCGAGAGCCGAGCCCAGGAAGGCCAGGCTCCCGGCCAGTCCGCGCGGGACGGTCGTTCCCCGAGAGGCGGAACAGATGCCTGCGCCGTAGCGGAGCAGCGCGTTGACACCGAACACCGACATGAAGGCGATACCGACAAGGCTCATGCCTTCCTCCCGATGCTCCGCTTCAGCCGGCGGACGAGCGCGATGCCGATGCCCAGCACGAGGAATCCGCCCGGCGGCAAGGCTGCGATCCGCAGCAAGGGAGCGTCAACGGCCCCTTCGGCCAGGGGCCCGGACGGGAGGAAAGGCAGCGAAATCGTGCCGGTCGAGAGGAACTCGCGCGAGGCGCCCAGCGCCAGGGCCGCCAGGAAAAACAGCAGGGACGTCACGAGGCGTCCCGGCAGGCGCGAGAGATCCTCGTCCTCGCCGGACACACCGGCCGCCGCCAGGGCCATGCAGTTGGCTCCGGCGAGGGCCAGCCAGAATTGGAGGCGATCCCAGAGTTCGGGCGCGAGGGCCCTGACGCCCAAGGCCCACAACGAGGCCGCTGCGGCCACCACGAGGATTGTGGCGAGACGCTGGAACGGGCGCACTACGAGGCGACGGGCAAACGGGGCGGTGGCTGCGGCGGCCAATGCCGTGAAGGCGACGGAGCCTCCGAGTGCGAGGGCATCGCTGAGGCAGACCGAGCCGATCGCCACGGGAGCCATTCCGATGGCCGTGAGGAAAACCGGATCCTTTCGCGAGCGACGGGCTACGGGGTTCACGAGTCCTCCAATGAAACGAGGCCAGCATCCGCGCAGGCGCGGACGAAGGCGTCGATGGCCTCTTCGATGGCGCGCGAGGCCGTGCCCGGACCGAGGACCGACTCGGCGGATCCCGTTCCGGGCTTGCCCTCAGCCCGGGCTTCGAGCGCCGACTCGAGTGCGCTTGCCGCATAGGCGGGAACCCCGCCCGTGACCCGGGTGCGCAGCGCGTTTCCCCCGGGACCGATGGCGATTGCGATCGGAAACGCGCCTTCGTCCAGCCGGGCGAGCACGACACCGGCGGCGAGCGCCGTGGCGGAACGCCCGCCCGAACCGACGACCGGATATAGCGCGAGGACCGAAGCATCGCGAGCGGACCGGATCTCGGAGCCTGGTGATCCGAGCGGGCTGCCTGCGTCCGAGAGCATGGCCGAGAGTACGGCGCGGTGGTGGAGCGATTCGGCCGAGCCTGAGAGCCAACCCAGCGCGCCGGCAAGGAGGAGGAAGGCCGCGACCGCTCCGGCGAACGAGAGGGACCTGAGAAGACGCGCGCGTACCGTGTCGTTCATCGTGTCCTTCCTTTACGGCTCCGGCCCGCCGGCGGGAAAAATTTGTCCAGAAGAGGTACGAGGGCGTTCATGAGCAGCACCGCGAAGGCGCTGCCGTCCGGCTGGGCGCCCCAACGGCGGAAGACGAAGGCAAGTGCCCCGGTTCCAGCTCCGAACAGGGCGAGCGCCGGGCGCGAGACGGGAGTGGTGACCGGATCGCCGAGCGCGAAGAAGGCCGTCATGATGAAGCCTCCCGAGAAAACGGCGAAAAGGGCATCGCCCGACAGGAGCTCGCCGTTCGCCCCCCCAGAGAGCCTGGACGCGAGGACGAATACCAAGAGGGCGGCAAAGGGCGCCTCCCAGCGGAGTATCCTTCTTGCGATAAGGAAGACCGAGGCCGCGAGAAGCAGGATCCCCGCGACCTCGCCTATGGCTCCGGGTCGGAATCCCAGGGCGAGGTCGACGTAGCCGCCGGGGAGCTCGGCGCCCAAGGGACCGAAGACATGGTCGTTGAGGAAGGACGTGACGCTGCCGTCGAAGGCTGAAACCGGATAGCCCGCCTTCTTGAGGACCTCCAGGGGCATCGCGACGCGCGATCCGCCGGTGGCGTCGGCGAGGTAGCCGAGCGGGGTGGAGGCGCTGAGGCCGTCGACCCCGGAGAGGATGCGGGGCATGACCCAGCCTCCGAGCAAGTCTCCGTGCCAGTTTACCTGGGCGAAGGCGATGCCCGCGAGCGCCGGGTTCATCCAGTTGCCTCCGAGACCTCCGAAGGTCCATTTGACCGCGAGGATGGCGAAAGCGGACGACAGGATCGGGACGTGGAGCGCGACTCCGGGCGGCATCGCGGCGGCAACGATGAGCCCGGTGAGCACGGCGCTGCCGTCCCCGAGGGTGAAGCGGCGGGTCAGCATGTTCGCGAAGCCCTCGGACGCCAAGGCCGAGCCGACGGAGACGAGCGCCACGAGGATCACCCGGGGACCGAAGATCCAGGCGCCCCAGGCGAAAGCCGGCACGAGGGCCGCCGCGGCGGTGAAGCAGAGCGAGGCAGTGGACCGCGCCGCGTGCGCGAAGGGGGCAGCGGACACGATCGGGTAGCGAAGGCGCTTCATCGCGAACCCTCCGGCGACCGCGTCCTCGCGATCGAGAAGCTCTGGGCGAGCGGAATCCTCGACGGGCAGGCGTAGGCACAAGCTCCGCAGAGCGTACAGTCGTCAAGCCCCTCGGAGGGCATCAGGGAAAAGCGGCGGCTTCCGTAGAGCTTGTAGAGCCGCATCGGATCAAGTCCCTCCGGGCAGGCGTCGACGCACGCGCCGCAGCGGATGCAGGCGCGCTCGGGCCTCGTCCTGGTCTCCTCCGCGGTCAGCGCGAGCACCATGCCGGTCGTCTTGGTGACGGGTATGTCGAGATCGGCGCAGGCGAGCCCGTCGAGCGCCCCGTTCATCACGACGCGCTGGGGCGGGGTCTTGAAACCGCCGCACTCCTCGAATAGCGCACCGATGGAGGTTCCGATCCGGACCTTGAGTACGGATGGGATCTTGACCGCTCCGCCCGCGACGAGCACGCAGCGCTCGAGGGAGGGTTTCCCCTCCGCGACCGCATCGTAAACCTCGGCGAGCAGCGTGGGCTCGATGAAAAAGGTCCGGGTAGCCTCCGTGGTCAGTTTGGCTTCGGCCAAGGCGGCGCCGAGCTGGCCCGGTAGGTGTTGCGGATAGCGCCGGGGAAGCGTAAAAACCTGGATCGGGGGACCCTCCGCGCCCTTGGCGCCGTCCCAGGATCCGGCGAGCTCGAGGTCTTCCACATCGAAGACGGCGAAGGCGGAGAGTGGGCTCAGCACGCGGCAGAGCATCTCGAAGCCTTCGATCACGGCCTCGCGGCGGCGAGAAAGCGTCAGGGCCTCTATGGGATTTTTCGGCTCGCCCGTCACGGCGGTGACCACGATCAGTTCGCAGGGACCTTCGTCCTCGAATACGGACAGCGCGTCGGCGAGGGGCTTCCCGTCGGAGGCACGTACGAGCCCGCGTTCGCGGATGGTCCGGACGATTTCATGGCGGGGCATCGAGCGCCAGGGGCTGAGCCGCTTCGGCTTGCCGAGGCGCGTGAAGGCGCCGGAGAGCGCGATTTCGACCGCTTCGCATTCGAGACCGCCGGCGAGCCGCACCTGGGAAACCCTGCGGACCACGCCGGGGACGGGCGAATGGACGTCGGCTGAACCGCGACCTTCGGCGCGGCCTATAACCTGCCCCTCCTCGACGCGATCGCCCGCCCTGACCACGCAGCGGGCGGTCGGGCCGAGGTGTTGGCGCAAGGGGACAGTCGCGATGGCCGGCAGATAGGCGTTTCTCGCCTCTTCCGACGGGCGATCCGGAGCTCCGGCGATAGCGAGACCGCCGGTCCGGAAATTCCTGAGTCGTTTCATGCTGCTTCCCGGACCTTTCCAGCCGTCGCCTCGGCGACAGCTCTCGCCAGCAGGTTCGCGCCGCGCGCGGCGGCGAACGGCGCGAAGGCGAGTATATAGACGAGAATTTCGAAGAATGCAAGTCGGCGCGGCGCGCCGGGGCCGTCCATCGGTTCGAGCCTGGCGACCGCGTTCTCGCCAGCCTCGGCAAGGAGCGTTTCGATCGAACTCGCGGAATATCGTAGCTCGGCGGGATCGGAGACCGGGACGAGGGCGGCGGAAGCTGCTTCCACGAGACCTCCGGCCCCCCTCCTGAAGCCCTGGAGGACGATCGGCTCGCCAGAACCGTACACCGCGTCCCCGAGCCGTTCAAGCATGACGCCGCGCTGGAAGGCGACATGGGCCGCGGCATCGGCGAGGCCCGGGAGCCGCTCGGGGGCGGTTTCAGGCGAAAGGGTCGACCTGAGCGGAGGCTCCCGGCTCTTTCCGGCGGCAGGACCCGAGGACACGGGAATGGGAATTCCTGACGGGACGGCTACGCCCGCACCTGCTTTCCCGAGGAAGGACAGGGGCAGGGCCGCCAGCGCGAGCGCGGCCAGGAGCGGCGAGAGCTTCGCGAACGCGTCCCTGTCCTTCCTCCGCGTTGAAGGGACGATGGGCACGGGCAGGAAGGACTTTCGTCCCTCCCGCGTCCGGGCCCGCGCGCGGAGACCGGCCACGGCCTCGAAGACGGCGCTCTGGCCGAGGGCGCAGAGCAGCGCGACGGGAATCAGCTCCGGTTCCACGACGGCCAGCAGGATCAACGCGGCCAGGGCCGGGCCGCCGATCGCGCGGAGCGGCCGGATGAGGCGTTCGGCCAGCTCGACGGCAGCGCTCCGGCCTCGATCGCGTCGAACGTAGGGAATCAAGCCGCTGGCTCGGGCGCCGGCGAAGGCGGCGAGCAGCGAAACCGCGGCGGCGGGCGCTCCTCCCATCCACCAGAGCGGGACCCACGCGAGCGAACCGAGAAGCCGTTCGGTCCGTCGATGGCGTGTATGGAAAGCCGCCAGCAGGGCGAAGGCGGCAGGGATGATCCAGAGATAGCGCGCGCGGGCGGATCCGCGCTCGGCGATCATCCAGGTGCGCTCCCCCTCGGGCCCGAGCGCCTTCTCCAGGGCCCTTCGAACCGCCGCCTGCGAAGCGGCGACGTAGACGACCTGCCAAACCTCGCCACCTGAGCTGACCGTAAAATACCGTCCGAGACCTTCTATCC